>CAMCHO010000005.1 GCA_945874455.1 Opitutus sp. GAS368
CTCAATCAAGCGATGGCCGCTCTCGCGCTCGAGAAATCCGGGGTGACGGAGAGAGCGTCGGAGCTTTTTAATAAACTGATTGGCGGCGGGAAGTAGTGCGATCGGGGCTGGCGGCGGCGGTTTGTCCCTCGCGGCTTGCTGCGTACGGATGGCGACGCTCGCTTTCTCTGCGCGTTGTGTCGCCCCGCAGGCGGGCAGACATGCTCGCGGCCTCATTGCCAGCGTGGTCCGCAGAGGCGCCTTGCCGGGCAACGACGGAGGTTGATTTTCCGCGCGGTCGTGGAGAACGTTCGAGCGTGATCGCCTCCGTCGCATTTCGGAAATTCAAAGCGCTGCGCGAAACGAGCCTGACGCTGCTGCCGTTTAACCTCGTCATCGGTCCCAATGGCAGCGGTAAGACGAGCCTCATCCAAGCTCTGCTGCGGTTGCGGACACTGTCGAAATTGCCGATGGCGGAAGGGGACCGACGGGCGGATGGACCGGAAATTGAATTTCGTTTTTTTGCGCCGTATGATTCGGTGCAGGCGCGATTGGGGTGCAGGTCGGAGCTGGTGTGCGATTTGTTGCAGGTGATCCCGGCTGATGCGCCCGATTGGCCGACGTTGCGGGAGCGCGTGGGACATATCCGCAGTTATTTTTTTGATCATTACGCCATGGCGGAACCATCGTCAGCAAAGACCGGGGCGGAACTCTCCTCCAACGGCGGGAATCTGGCGGCGGCCCTCGCAGGATTGCGCCGGCGTGCCCCGGCTGAATTTGCGGCACTCGTCGCGGAAGGGGTGCGGCTGTGGCCGGAGTATGTGGGCTTAGAGGTGGCCGAGAGCGACGGAGGCGTGGTGGGGTTTTCCATGCGCCTGACGGATGGCGGGCTCGTCTCGGCCGAGAATCTCTCGCAGGGCACGCTCTATTTGCTGGCCATGCTCGTCATCGCGTTCGACCCAGATCCGCCGGCGGTGCTGTGTATCGAGGAGATCGACCGCGGGATTCATCCGCGCTTGCTGCGCGAGGTGCGCGATGTGCTCTACCGGCTGAGTTACCCCGAGTCGTTCGGACTCGCGCGGCGGGCGGTGCAGGTGATTGCGACGACGCATTCGCCCTACCTACTCGATTTGTTCCGAGACCATCCAGAGGAAATCGTCATCGCGCAGAAGCAGGGGACGGTGGCGCGCTTCGAACGACTCGCGGATCGTCCGGATATTAAGGAACTGCTTAGCGAAGGGTCGCTCGGCGATATGTGGTTCAGCGGTATCCTTGGAGGCATCCCGGACGAGCGATGAAAGTCGCGTTGCTCAGTGAATCGCCCGCTGATGAGGCGGTCTTGCGCGTGCTCGTTGAGGCGGTGTTGGGCGCGCCCCCGAAGTTTGTCGCACCGGGGTTGCGGGCGCGGGGATGGCCGAATGTCGCTCAAGTCTTGCCGGCGGTGATCCATCATCTGCATTTCAACACGGACACCGATGCGCTCGTCGTCAGTTGCGACTCGGATGACACGGTGGTGCATACCGCGGCGCACGATGCCCCGGGTTATTATCATCCGCACTGCCGGATGTGCCAGTTGCGCGGGATATTTCACCGCACGACCAAGAAATTTCCGGCGGCGCGGGGGCGCTCCCGTGTCCTCCGCGGCGTCGGCGTGGCGGTGCCAGCCCTAGAAGCGTGGCTCCTCTGTGGCCGCGATCCGCAGGTGAGCGAGGCGCGGTGGATCGCTGGGCAAGAGCAGCGAGCGCAGCCCTATTCGCGGGCGGAACTGAAATGGCGAGCATATGGCACGGATCGGCCGAGCCTGGCGCACGAGATCCGTTGTGCGTTACACGAGCTCGAGCGCCACCGCCGGGATACGAGCAGGTTGGAAAACGATTTCCCCGGATTCGCGGCACTGGCGTCGGATTTGCGGGAGTGGAGCAAAAGGGTCGGCTGATTTCGGCGTCGCTGCCCGGATCGGCAGGATATTCCGCTTCCATAAAAAGCTTGGAAATTTTGCTGAATTCCCCGGCATACGAGATCGAGCCCATGCCACACCCCATTTTTCGCCGGCGTTCGCAGTTGCCCTATGTTCTCGAGCTCATCGCCAGTTTAGTGGCACGCACGCTCTATCGCGTCCGCAGCAGCGGAGTGGAGAATTTTCCGGTCACGGGAGGCGTGCTCCTCATCGCCAACCACATTTCCTATGTCGATGTGATTGTGCTGCAGATGACGTGTCCGCGACCGATCCGGTTTGTGGGTTACCAAGGACTCAAGCGGGATCCGTTTTTCAATTGGTGCTTCGAAATCAGCGGTTCTATTCCGATCTCTTCTGAGCAGCCACGTTCGGGTCTGAAGGCGGCCGTGGCCGCGCTCACGGCCGGTGAAGTGGTGTGCGTGTGTCCGGAAGGCCAAATCTCGCGCACGGGACAGCTGATGAAGATTCAGCGTGGTTTCGAGGTGATGGCGCGGCAGGCGAATGTCCCGGTGGTCGCGGCCGCCATCGACGGCTTATGGGGCTCGGTGTTTTCGTTTTCAGGCAATAAATGCCTCTGGAAATCGCCGCGGTTGCTGCGGACGCCGGTGTTTATCGCCTTCGGTCAAGTCACGCCTCCGGAGGACGTGAGCCCGAGTTGGGCGCGGCGGGAGCTGCTGGATCTGGGACGCATCGCGTTTGAGGAACGTCCGGTGCTGAAACGCCACCTCGGTCGTGAGTGTGTTCGTGCGATCACGAAACACCCCGGGCGCGTGCAAGTGATCGATCGCACGGTGGGGCGGCGTGAGCTGACCTGCGCCCAGGTCTATGCGGTGGTGGGAGCGCTGGCGGGGCGGATTCGAGCGACGGTGCCCGAGCACCGGGTCGGGGTGGTGCTGCCACCCGGGGCCGGCGCATTTATCGCGAATCTGGCGGTCATGGCAGCGGGCAAGATTCCGGTTAACTTGAATTTCACGACGGCCCGCGTCGCTTTGGAAGCCAGTCTTAAATTGGGCGGCATTGTGACGGTGCTGAGTGCCGATGCGGTGCGGGCGAAGCTGCCCAATTTCCCGTGGCCGGAGCGCACGCTGGATCTCAAGGCCGAGATCGCAGCGTGTGGCGGCAAGCGGGCGCTGCTGCCGTGGTTGCTGGCTGCGTGGGTGCTTCCGAACCAATGGTGCGCGGATCTCCTGCGTTTGCCGCGGCGCGGCGATCGGGACGAGGCGGGGTTGTTGTTTACGAGCGGAAGCTCGGGAGAACCGAAGGGAGTCGTGCTCACGCATCGCAATATTTTGGCGAACTGTGCACAGATTTCATCGCTCTCCATTCTGCCCGAAACCTGTTCGCTCCTCGCGTGCCTGCCGGTGTTTCACAGTTTTGGTTTCACAGTCACACTGTGGTATCCGCTGCTGAGGGGGTGCCAGGTCGTGACGGTGCCCAGTCCGCTCGACACGAGGAAACTCATCGACGCAATCGCCGAGGAAAAAGCCACGGTGCTCCTGGGTGCACCGACATTTATTCGCCCCGTACTGAAGAAAGCATTACCGGCGGAGCTGCGCAGTCTCGATTTGGTGGTCACGGGCGCGGAGAAGTTAACCGACGATCTTGCCCGGGGGTTCATGGAGACATTCCACATCGACATCATGCAGGGCTACGGACTCACCGAGACGACCCCCGCGGCGAACATTAACCAGCCGCATCCACCGGTGGTCGTTGCAACGAACGAGCCGCAAGTCGGTAAGCGGCCCGGAGCGGTCGGCCGGATGATGCCGGGCATGACGGCCCGGATTGTCGATCCGGAGACGTGGCGCGATTTGCCGATGACCGAAACGGGCATGGTGCTCTTCCGTGGGGCCAATGTGTTCGCCGGCTATCTGCACGACCCGGAGAAAACACGGGCGGCGTTTCGCGACGGATGGTTTATCACGGGCGATCTCGGGCGGTTCGACGATGACGGGTTTCTTTTTATTGAAGGCCGGCTGTCGCGTTTTTCAAAAATTGGCGGCGAAATGGTGCCGCACGGCAATGTGGAGAATCGGATTATCGAGCTCTTCGATCTCGACCAAAGTGCGGGCTACGTCGCGGTGGTGATGGGCGTGCCGGATGCGGCCAAAGGGGAGTCGCTGGTGTTGCTGACGACGTTGGCCCTCACCTCCACGGAGGTGCGCGAAAAATTGCTCGGCGCCGGCTTGCCGGGGTTGTGGGTGCCGAAAAGGGTGGAGCGGGTGGAGAAAATACCGGTGCTCGGAACTGGAAAACTGGATCTCAAGGGCTGTCGCGAACTGGCGTTGGCCGTCACGAAAGCCTGAGCGAGGAAACCGCAGAATTCCGGAATCGTGCGGATCGATTGTCACGTCCACGTCGTCGGTAATGGCACCGGGGGGACCGGCTGCCGGTATCATCCCCGAGGGGTCACGAGCTACGGCGCGCCATTCATGCTGCGTGGTGTTGGGCTGCCGCGGAGTGCGCTCACCGGTGACCTCGACGGGCTCTACGCCGAGCAGTTGCTGCGGTTCGTGCGGGTATCGTCGCTCGACGCCGCGGTCATCCTTGCGCAGGACGAGCCACGCCGCGACGACGGCTCGATCATCGAGGGAGCCGGCTCGTTTTATGTGCCCAACAGTTTTGTGCTGCGGCTCGCGCGGGAGCATCCCGAATTCCTTCCGGCGGTATCGATCCACCCGGCGAGGCGTGACGCGCTGGATGAGCTGGAGCGCTGCCTCGCTGAAGGTGCGGTCATGTTAAAATGTCTGCCGAACTGCCAGAACATCGACTGGAACGACCGGCGCTACACGGGGTTTCTCGAACGTATGGCGGAGAGCGGGCTCATTTTGCTCGCGCACACCGGCAGCGAACGAACGCTGCCCGTGATCGCGCCGAGACTCGCGGATCCGCGCGTGCTGACGCGGGCGCTGGAGGTTGGCGTCACGTGTATTGCGGCGCACAGCGGCACCGGTACGATGTTGGTCGATCCCGACTATTTCGAGGTGTTCGCGGAGATGACGCGGCGCTTTCCACGACTCTACGGAGACAACAGTGCGCTGGCGGCGGCAAACTTCCGACTCCGGCCGAGTGCGTTGCAGCGCCTGCTGGAGCCCGAACTAGCGGCGCGGATACTGCACGGCAGCGACGTGCCGGTGCCGGTGACCGGTGCGGTCCTGTGGGCGCTCGGCCTGCTGAGTTGGCGGGAGTGGCGGGAGACCGCGCGGCTGGCCAACCCGTTGGAGCGCGATGCGCAAATCAAACGTGCGCTCGGTTTTGGCGAGGACACGTTTACGCGCTTGGCTGGATTGTTGCGGAAACGGAATTAGGTCCGACGCAACGAAGCGACGTAGAAACCGTCGGTGTTGTGGGCGGCGGGCAAGATGGCCAGACCCACACTGCGAGGCGTGGCCCCAAAGGGACTCACGGGCGGTTCAGCGATGAACGCGCTGTGTGCCGCGAGAAATGCGGTGACCACATCTTCATTCTCCAAACGGCTCAGGGAGCAGGTCGCGTAGATGAGGCGACCGCCGGGGCGCACGAGCGCCGAGAATTGTTGGAGCAACGCGAGCTGTTTGTCGGCGGCGGTGCTGACTTGGCCGGCACTGGTCGTCCACTTAAGATGCGGTGCGCGGCGCCACGTGCCCGTGCCACTGCACGGCGCGTCGACGAGGACGCCGTCATAAGTGCCCGTGGCGGGCAGGGTGGGGAGGACCGAGATTGTCGTAGCGCGAGCACGGGTGGCGCGGATTTCGAGCTCGCGGAGCGCGGAGGCTCGGATGTCGTGCGCGTCGACATGTCCTTTTGGGCCTAGGAGAGCCGCGAGCTGGAGGGTCTTGCCACCGGCGCCGGCGCAGGCGTCGAGCCAACGTCCGCCCGGGGCGATGCCGGCTGATTCCAAGATGAGCTGGGAACCGAGGTCTTGGACTTCGCAGAGTCCCTGCGTCCAAGCATCGGACTTGGTGACGTCGGCCTCGGCGAGAACTTCGAGGGCGCCGGAGAGGATGGGCGAGCGGCGCGTGGGCCACTGCTTGGTGTTGAATTCGGCGACGACGCGCGCGATGTCTTTCGTTTGCACTCGGAGCCAGAGCGGAGCCCGCGTGTGCAACGTGTCGAGGTTGGGCACCACGGCCGCTTCGGCACAGTGGCGGGTGAGCCAAGCGGGGAGCAAGGTGTCGGGGCTGGCACCGAGGTGGCTGGCTTTAGCGGATACAGCGGCGGGGCACACCGGCCAATCGCCACAGAGTGCGGCACGGTAGGCCCGCGTGGCGGGCAAATCGGCGGCGAGCCAAGCGACGGCTTTGGCGGCGCGGTCAGGGTCAGTGTCGAGCAGAGGTTCGATCCACGGGAGGAACCGCAACGTGGTGTAGATCAGCTCGCGGTAAAGGCGTCGGTCGCGCGAACCGAAGGAGCGATTGGCTGCAAACAGTTCGGAGATACCCGCGGGAAGATTCGTGTCGGTGTGCCAGTTGGGGCGCAGCGCGGCGAGAAGACGGAGGAAGATTTTTTGCTGGCTACCGGTGAGACTCATAGGTGGTCAGAAACCTCGGGCTTGGATTTGCACGTTGAGGCCGAAATGGCTCTCGCGGCGTGGGCCCGAGTAGAGGCTGATGATATAGGACACCAGCCAAGTGTTACCGAGATTTTGGGAGAGACCGTAGGCCTGCTCGTTGGAGCGGCGTTTGCGGGCGTCGTAGTGGAGTCGGGTCAGGGCGTCGTAGGTCTCATTGAGCCGTACCCGGGCGTCGAGTTGGTAGTCTTGGATTTCGTCGCGCAGAAAATTATTGGAGAAACGCGCGGACCACACCGAGCCGTCGCGCAGGGTGATGCCGGAATTGAATTCACGGAGCGTGAAGCTCTGCGGCGCGAAGCTCTGGTAAAGATCGATCGAGACCCAGGCGGCGGGAGCGAGCGAGAGTTCGGTGTGGACTGCGGAGACGTCGCGCTCACCGGGTGCGCGTCGGAAGCGAAAATCGTTGGCGAGGTTGAACGTCAGCAGGTCGCGGGAGCCGTAGACCGGGTCGCGGGTTTGCAGCGTGTTGTCGAAACCGAGACGAAGCGTGTTGGTGGCTGTGAGATCGTCGAGGTTGCGCTGGTCGCCGAGGCCGAGGGGTGGGAGGTAGGTGGCAAAGGTGCGGCGGTCTATCGCGGCGATGTGGCCGGCGCCCTTGCCGGCCTCGGGAATATAGCGGTAGGTCATCCGCGGGGTGAGCAGATGGCGCAGGCCGTCGATCTTCCAGAGTGGATTTTTGTAGTCCCACGTCGCACTGGAACGGAGAGCCGCGTCAAAGCCGACTTCGCCGAGAGTGCGGGTGGTGTTGCCGGTGCGGGTGATACCCGTGGAATTGGCGTAGTGAGTCACGCGGGCGCCGGCGACCGGGCTAAACGACAGCCAGTCTCCGCGCGTGAACGGTCGGGACAGCGAGTAATCGGCGTCGAGCCGGTTAGAGCTGAGCCGTGGACCGCCGAGGGGTGGGTCCTCGCGCAACACGGCGACGCTCGCACTGAAGCGCTCGTAGAAGCCGTTGCCTACCGCCAGCGGCAGCAGGTCGAAGCGCAGTTCGGGCAGACGCTCCTGCACGCGTTGAAACGAATTCGGCTGAAAGCGCGCGAACAGGGAGACGAGGGTGTTGGCGCCCGCATAGGTGGCTTCGACGAAGGTGTCGGGTTCCTGCACGGGGAAAAATGCCCGAGGGCGGAAGTCGCGGAGGATTTCGGAGTCTTTCCACCAATTGAGTTGCGCGGTGAGCGAGAGATTTTCAGCGAGTTTTTGTTCGTGCTGCCATTCCACGTAGCCGCGGTTTTCCGGCACCGGGCGGCCCAGCGTGTCGAATTTCTTGTCGCCATGGTCATTGATGTAGCCGGTCCGAAAGAAGCCGCGAAGAGCGGGGTCGCTCGTGGCACCGGGGACGCGGCCGTAGCTCCCGGATGGGCCGAACATCACTCCGCGGGCCGAATAAACTCCGAGGTCGCCCCCGAGGCGCAGCTGGGGCGCCGTCGGTCGTTGCAGTCCGGCTTCGGCAAACGCGCCCAGCGACGAGCGGAAGCCGCCGTTGAACGTCGTGAAAGCGACGAAGGGTTGTTTAAGGTCCTGCTGGAAACGAGTGAAGGGCAGAGGCTGCGCGTGGCCGATGCCGACCCGGACGTTTTCGCTCCGGAGGCGTTGACCTGGGACGTAGATGATTTGGTCGGCGAGAAAGGTCGGCTGCCACGGGCCGGGTTCGCCATAAGTGACGGTCGCACGGGTCAGGGTAATCTCTTTGAGGGTGCCAGAGGCGGCGGCGGCCTCGGCGTAGTAGGGATGTGCGCCGAACCGAACTCGCTCGGCAGTGAAGCTCTGGTCGCTTCGTCGGATGACGATTTTATCGGCGAGCAGGCGGATTTCGAGACGGGTGAAGACGGCGTGGCCGATCGCGGTGATGGTCGCGGTCTCGGAGTTGAGGCGGATCTCGTCGGCGGTGATGAGCGTGATCCCGTCGGTCGCGCGGGCGTTTCCCCGCAAGACGTTTTCTTTGGTCTTGCCGTCGAACGCGGATGTTTCCGCTGTCAGGACAAGTTCCTGCTGCGCCTGAAGCCAAGGCGCGGCGAGAGCGATGAGTACGAAAATTACGAGGCGGCGAATCACGCGCGCAGCAAAGGTGGCGCTGCTGTGGCAAGCAAGCTTCCGCGGCGGCGCGGCGCGTAGTCGGAACGTTGCGGTGCGAGGATATTTCCGGCGGCTCGAAATACGGGCTAGACCACACCGTACTCGGGTCACACGTTACGCTCGGCCCATTCGCCCAACTTTATTGACCGCGTGATTATTTCCAAAGCCGACCTCTCCGCCCTGCTTCAAGCGAAACATGCCACGCCCCACTCTGTGCTCGGCATGCATCCCCTGACGCGGAACCGGAGCCAAGGTGTCGTGGTGCGGGCGTTCTTGAGCGGCGTCGCGGCCTGTGAAGTGGTGGAGCTCGACGCTCAGCCGCCGCTGGCGCACCCGATGAAGTCTGTGGCTGCGGAAGGCGTTTTCGAGGTCTTCATCGCCAAGCGACCGACGGTCTTCCGCTACCAATTAAGGGCTACTTACGCGAACGGCGAAATCTGGCAGTTCTTCGATCCCTACTGCTTTCTGCCGACGCTCGGGGATCAGGATCTGTTCCTGTTCAATGAGGGTAATGAACATCGGATCTATGATAAACTCGGTTCTCACCTGCGCACCCTGGGTGGTGTGACCGGAGTTTCGTTTGCCGTGTGGGCACCGTCGGCCTCGAGGGTTTCGGTCGTCGGCAATTTCAATCGCTGGGATGGTCGCTTTCATCCGATGCGCGCGCTCGGCGCGTCGGGGGTGTGGGAGTTGTTTGTGCCGGGCCTCGGCGAGGGCGAGCTCTACAAATTTGAAATCCGCGACCAGCGCGGCGGTCTTTTGATTAAGACGGATCCCTATGGCACCTGCTTTGAGCCGCCACCGAACAACGCCGCGATCGTCTGCAACACCGCGAAATTTCAGTGGAGCGATGGCGCGTGGATGGACCAGCGTCGCGCGCAGGCCGGTCAGCTCGACCGGCCGATGTCGGTTTACGAAGTTCACCTCGGTTCGTGGAAGCGTAAGCCCGAGGACGCTGACCGTCCCCTGACGTATCGGGAGTTGGCGGTGCAACTCGCCGACTACGCCGTCGACATGGGCTTCACGCATATCGAGGTGATGCCGTTGGCGGAACATCCCTTCGACGGTTCGTGGGGTTATCAGGTCACGGGCTTTTACGCGCCCACGCACCGCTTTGGGACGCCCGAGGATTTCGCGTGGTTTGTCGACCACCTGCACAGCCGCGGGCTGGGGGTGATTCTCGACTGGGTGCCTGCCCATTTTCCCCGCGACAGTTTTGCCCTCGCGGAATTTGATGGCACGCATCTCTACGAACACGCAGATCCCCGCCAAGGTGCCCACATGGATTGGGGTACGCTGATTTTTAACTACGGCCGCAATGAAGTCCGCTGTTTCCTGATCGCTAATGCGCTCGCGTGGCTCGAGCGCTATCACCTCGACGGCCTGCGCGTCGATGCCGTGGCTTCGATGCTCTACCTCGATTACTCGCGCAAGGAAGGCGAGTGGGTGCCGAACAAGCTTGGCGGCCGAGAAAATCTCGAAGCGATCGATTTTCTCCGGCGGGTAAACGATCTCGTGCATCAGTATCACCCTGGGGTGTTGATGATCGCAGAGGAGAGCACGTCGTTTCCCGGGGTGAGCACGCCCTCCACCGAGGGCGGGCTTAGTTTCGATCTTAAGTGGAACATGGGCTGGATGAACGACACGCTTCGCTATTTCGCGAAGGAGTCGGTGGTCCGTCGCCATCATCACAGCGGGCTGACTTTTGGTATGTTATATCAGTATACCGAAAAATTTGTGACGGTATTTTCCCACGACGAGGTGGTGCACGGAAAATCCTCGATGCTGTTTAAGATGGGCGCTTGGAACATTGCGGAAAAAGCCGCGCACCTGCGTTCACTCTACGCACACATGTGGGCTTGGCCCGGCAAGAAGCTGCTTTTCATGGGCAATGAGTTCGCGCAATCGCGCGAGTGGGCCCACGACCGCAGCCTCGACTGGCATCTCTGCCACTATCCCGACCACGAAGGGGTGCGTCTGTTGGTCCGCGACTTGAACAAGCTCTACACGAGTGAGCCCGTGCTCGGCGCTAATGATTTCAATCCGCACGGTTTCCGTTGGCTTTCGTGTCACGATTCGGACGCCAACGTGATCGCGTATCTTCGCTCGGATGCGGCGGAGTGCACGCTCTTCGCCGTCGTCGGTCACTTCGGGGGCGCGACGCGTAACTACCGCATCGGAGTTCCGCGACATGGTTTTTGGCGAGAGGTCTTGAACACCAACAGCGAATACTATGGCGGTAGCGGCCTCGGCAATGACGGCGGGCGCAACACCGAGGACGTGGCGCACGACGGCTTCGGTCAGTCGTTCAACGTGACGCTCCCGGCCCACACGACGGCGATCTTCAAATGGATGGCGTAGCGTCGGACGGGCTTCTCGCCCGATTTATTTTTTCCCTGCCTTCGTGTAGTCCGAAAAAACGACCGTCATCTCGGCGTCGAGCGATTTCACGAGGAAAGCGCGCCCGCGGAGGTGGGTTGCCACCGTGAGAGGCAGGCTCGGAGTGTTAGCCGAGGGGAGGCTGTAGGTCATGACCGTTTTCATCTCGACGATTTTCACGCCAAACGTCGGGCTGAATTCGCCGGTGTTCGCGATCTCGAGCGACTCGATGCATTGGGTCGGTTTATGCACCACGAGAGTCACGCGGAGGAACGCGGCCGTCTTGTCGCCAGCTTCCCCGGGCTTCAGGGGACAGCGGTAGGTGGCGCGCTCGGGCGTTTCCGAGACGGTCTCGCGATGGGAGAGATCCAGTTGCTCGGTGAGCAAGGGTGCGGTGCGGTTGCTGGAGCGCCGAGTGAGTTTTTGTTTGTGCTCGTTTTGTTCTTCTTGGCTGGGAGCGCGGCCGTCTTGTGTGAGCAACGTCCAACGGTCGAACTCAGGCCGGGCGGCGTCGAAGTGCTCCACGCGGCTTTGACCCTGCGCGTGCGTCGTTTGGGTAAATGACCAGCCACGGGGAGCGTCGGTGCGAAAGGTCTTGAGCGCGCTTGCCAAATCGGGTGGCACGTTCGCCAAGGTCGCGCTCGCGGTCATGCAGAGAAGAAAAAGAAAACGCATCGCGCCGAGGAAGGGGATGGATCGCATCGGCGCAACTCCTGATGCGGTGAATGGTGACGGTGGAGTGTGTCGCGGGGGGCGGGGCGGGGGCCGTTCGTTGGCCTCGGGTGACGGATTCGAGCGAGCCGATTTTCAACGCGTGGCGCGGCAGGCGATCGCGCGCTGGGCGGATCAAGCCAAGGAAAGAATGGTTTGCCCGCCCGCGGTGCCGTTGCGGCCGGGTATTTGGACCGTCTCGCCGACGCGTTTGCCGAGGAATTGACGGCCGAGCGGTGATTGCGGGGTAAGCACGAGCAAGTCGCGGCCGGCGACGCGGAGTTCAATTCCGCCGGCCCGCGGGCCGAGGAAATACCAAGAACTCCGAGTGCGCGTGCCGAGTTCGATTACGGCGCCGAGGGCGATGACGCTGTCGGGTGCGAAAGCGGGGAGAGGCAGGCCGTCGTAGAGCGCGAGGCTCGTTTCAATTTCCCCGGCCAGCTTGGCCTGTCCTTCGGCGAGGTAGGCGGCCTCTTGGCCGTGAGTGTCGTATTTGCTTTCGGCCCGGCTCTCTTCGCTGATGGCCTCGTCGCGGGCCAGTTGGGCGGCGCCGGCTTGGAGTGCCAGGGTTGCCCGGAGGTGATCGAGAATGGCGTCGCGGATGGCTGATTTATTCACGCTAAAAAAATTGAGTACAGTGTGCCGCGATCGTTTTTGACCTGCGGCGCATCAAGGTGGGATACAGGCTCCGCTTCGTCCAGCCCGGCCTGTCAGGGAGCATTCCGCAGGGCCCGAAAAATCAGCGTGATCGACTACACGGGATGCGCTGGTCAGCGGGACGGAGGGAAATACTTTCTTTTCCAGAGGTGTTGTCACGTATTACGTGACAAGTGGTTTCGACATGTTTTGCGAGGAACGAGACGGCGTAAACCGAGCGCGGATGGAGGATGAGATCGTTTGGCGAGACCAGTCGGACGTCCGCGGGTGATGTCCTTGCCTTCAGGGCTTAGGAGGCATTCCAGCGGATCGTAGGGCCGGAGCGAAAATCGCCAGATTGCTGCCGACGGCGCGACCCCGTAAAGGGCCGGACGCGGTCGTGACGATGCGCCCAGTCCGCGTGAGGGAATCTTGGAGCACCAGCGTGGTGGATCCGCCTCCGTCGAGGTTCAAGGCCTGGGCCGTGCGGTAGTCCTTGATCAATAAATCCGCCGCTTCCCCCACGGTCATCCCGGCGGAACCGCCGGCCTGTTCGACCGCCAGCAAGACCAACGTTTTCTGATCGGCCGTGATGCCGACAGCGGTGCGCGCGCGCGGGAGGTCATACCACGAGTGGTTGTCAGAATAAGTCTTCGACGCTTTCAGGCCGTCAGGCAGGTGGGAGTAGTGCGGGATAGTCTTTACTCCGTCGGTCACAATTTGCGCGCTGCCGGAAAGCACGTTCCACGGGACGATCCGCGGTAAGCAGTGGCGGTTGTCCGCATAGTCCGGATCGCGGCGCACGAGGGTGACGCGGTTGGCCTCATCGATATTGAGGGCGGGAGCATAGGCCATGATCGCGTAGCTCTGATCACTATAAGCGGACCCGAACGGTTGGGCTTCGAACGGAGAGTAGACTTTGCCCTGCGAGGCGGCGAAGCCGACCACATTGGCCTCCACTTCGTCGGACGGGAAGGGCACGAAGAAATGAACGTTGAGAGCGATCTGCGCTTTTTCCTGCGTCAAGAAATCCAGCGTGGTCTGCCTCACCGTATCGCGACTGCCACTGGGCGGCGTGAGTTTGAAGGAGAGGCCCGGGGTCGTGAGGTCTACCAGCACGACATGCAGACGAACGTTTCGCGGGGACACTTCGGACCGGGCGATGAGCGTGATACCAGCGAATGGCTGCGTGACGATCTCAGCGGCGCGGGCCATCAGCACTCCACTCACGCACAGAGCCAGCAGGAGGTGGCGTTGGTTTCGTATCCGCATCATGAGTTCCGAGCGTAGGAGTGGAATGGGCCGGGAGGCGAGGCTCCGCTGAATATGACTGCGGCCATGCTCGGTCACGGCGAGGCGGGTGCGAAACCGGGATTGAAATTCGCGCCGCGTTCGTTGCGGTGAGGATCGCATGGTTAACCCAATCAAAAATATCCACGGCGAGCGCCTCGATTTCACGTTTCATCCGGGGGCGCCGGGCGCCGCGCAGCTCGTCATCATCGGACACGGCGTGACGGGTCACAAGGATCGGCCGTTTCTTGTCGCGCTGGCCGAGGGGCTCGCGGGCGCGGGGATTCCGGTGCTGCGGATTTCGTGGTCCGGCAACGCGGGCTCCGAGGGGCGCTTCGCTGATTGCACGATTTCGAAGGAGGTCGCCGACCTCGGGGCAGTGCTCGATGCGTGCGCGGGCTACACGGTCACCTACGTTGGTCACAGTATGGGTGGTGCGGTCGGCGTGTTGCGGGCGAGTACGGACCCGCGGATTCGCCGGCTCATCTCGCTGGCCGGGATGGTGAACACGCGGACTTTTGCGGAGCATCACTTTGGTGCGCTCACGCCGGGCCGCGATCTCATGTGGGGTAAACCCGGCTGCGTGCTCTCGCCTGCGTACATGGACGATCTACGCCGTATCGGTTCGGTCGTCGGGGAGGCTGCGGAAATTGCAGTGCCGTGGCTGCTCGTGCACGGCAATGCTGATACACTCGTCCCGTTGCAGGATTCGCGCGATGCGTTGGCCCTGGCTCGTGGGCCGACGGAGCTTGTGGAGCTCGACGGCTGCGACCACGTCTGGGAACCGGGCTTCACCCCACAGATGGTGGCGACGGTCTTGGCGTGGTGCGTCAAAACCTAGGTGGCTGGTGAGGTGCAGCCCGCGGTAGCGCGTCGTCTCGCGGAGGTACCGGAGGAAACCGGCATCGCGAGAGAGCGATTGCCGCCACCGGACATGAGCTGGCAGCCGGAGCTGATTTCACGTAGATTGTGCTCGCCTGCGCGTGTCTAGCCGACGTGCTTTCACGGCAACATGAAGTCACCGAACAAACGTTTGCTGTGGGTAGTCGCCCTGCTGGTTGTTGGCACTGCCACGTTGCTGAGTTCCGGCGTTGAATCAGAGAAGCCCGCGCCGGATTTTACTTTTACCGACCTCGCGGGAAAGACGCAGAAACTCTCCGACTTTCGGGGTAAGGTGGTGGTGCTGGAATGGCTCAATCCGGCGTGTCCGTATGTGGTGCGGCATTACCGAAGCGGAAATATGCAGAGCACGCAGACGGTGGCGGCCGCCGACGGAGCCGTTTGGCTGCAGGTGAATTCCACGGCGATGGGCGATCTCGATCCGGAGAAATCCGTGGAGTGGCAGAAGAAGCAGGGCGTGGTGGCCACGGCCTACATTCGTGATCAGAGCGGGAAATTGGGCCGACTATTCGGCGCGCAGACCACTCCGCATTGTTTCGTCATCGGCAGCGACGGCACCCTCGCATACCAGGGAGCGATCGACGATCAATCGCAGGCCACCCAAGCAAACACCCCCGCTGCGCACAATTACGTGAAGGCGGCCCTGGCGGCCTTAAGGGCGGGCCAGTCGGTGGCAAAAGCGACGACCCAGCCCTATGGCTGCGGCGTCAAATACGGCGACGGTAGTTGAGCTTCGGCCTCACGAAGATTGAAAAAATCGTCGACCAGCACGCCTCCGATAAAAGCGGTGCCGCTGCCTACGCGCGAGGGTGTCAGCCCGAGCTGCGTCGTTCTGCCGACGGGGCTGTGGCCGACGATTCGCGATTTTCTTGTTCAGCGTTTTCCCGGTATCTCGGCCGAGACCTGGGCGGCGCGGATCCAAGCCGGCGAGGTGCGCGATGAGCAGGGCGTGACGGTGAGTGCGGAGCGCGCCTTTCAACCCCATTTACGCGTTTACTATTACCGCGCGCTGCCAGCCGAGCCGCGCATCCCGTTCGACGAAGTGGTGGTGTTCCAAGACGATTACCTGGTTGTAGCCGACAAGCCCCACTTTCTCCCTGTCATCCCTAGTGGTCGCTACGTGCAAGAAACGCTTTTGGTCCGTCTCAAACGAACGCTCGGCCTCGATAATCTCGCGCCGATCCACCGGATCGACCGTGAGACCGCCGGACTCGTGGTCTTCACGATTCAACCGGCGACGCGCGGTGTTTATCAAAACATGTTTCTCGAGAAGACCGTCCAGAAATACTACGAAGCCATCGCGCCGTGGCGGCCCGAGTTGGCCTGGCCTTTGACCTACCGTAGCCGACTCGAGGAAAATCCTGAGCGATTCATGCAGGTGCGGGAGGTCGCCGGCGAACCCAATGCCGAGACGCGGATCGAGGTGCTCGAAGTGCGCGGGGCCTTGGCCCGCTACGGCCTGTCGCCGATCACAGGTCGCAAACACCAGTTGCGCGCCCACTGCGCCGCGCTCGGTATGCCGATCTGCCACGATCAGATTTATCCGGTCCACCACGCGGAAAACACCGACGACTACACCAAGCCCCTGCAACTGCTGGCTAAATCAATCACGTTTCCTGATCCGATCAGCGGTGAGCCGCGGAGTTTTACGAGTCCGCGAACGTTGTAGCGGAGCCGGGCGGCATTTCAAATGGTCGTCCACCTCAGCGCGTTCCACAGCCGCGAGCAGCGGCGGTACGTCCTTCCCTCTCACGCTCGCGTCGCTGCGATGGTGCAACCACGCGACGGCGAGATCCTGATCCGCGAAGAACTGCGCCTTGGGATCGCCTGCGGGCCGGCCCAGACGGGAAACCCAGAGGGGAACATGACCAACAGCGTCGGTGGTTTGACGCGCGGTTTGCGCGGCCAGGCGAGATAGCCGGTAAGACGAACGCTGGCGCAGGGCTGATCCGTTAGCCCGTTGGCCCGAGCTTGGTCGGAGGGCAACGGCGCCCCCGGCTGGGCAACGGAGTGCAGGTCGTCGCTGTTTTTCAGGGGTGAAGCATCGAAGAAGCGCTGACCACCGTGACGAGGGCCGCGGCCTCGCTCTCGGGTGCGGCGAAGTCCGCAGCCGCGATTGCGCAGTGAGCGCGTACTCAGTAACGCCCGCATGGCGCGCGGGGATTTCATGATTGCCTAAAGTGGAGGGCGCACGTTTCGGACCGGCACCCACGAGCCGCTCGTACGCCGAATATTCCCTCTGGTCATGGACGGCGCGGCCGACAACCTCTCGCAATCCATGAGTCGCGAAATATGTTACCGTTGTTATTGGCCGTTGCGCCATTGCTGGTGCGGCTCGATCACACCGATGCCGACGCGCACGAAATTTGTGTTTCTCATGCACCCCTATGAATTCAAACGGGTGAAGGCGAATACCGGCCGGCTCACGCACCTCTGCCTACGCGACAGCGAGCTTCACCTCGGCATCAGCTTTGACGGACACGAGGCCGTGCAGGCATTGATCAACGATCCGCAGAATTATCCCGTCCTGCTTTATCCGGGCCACGGTGCGAGGGATCTTTCGCAAGGGGAACTCCACGCTACCGACTTCGCGGACCGGCGGCTGGTCGTATTTTTGCTGGATGCCACGTGGCGGCTGGTGCGTCCGATGTTCCGCACGAGCCTCAGCCTGCAACGGTTACCGCGTATCATGTTTTCGAATGCGGCGCCGAGCCGCTACGTCATCAAGCGGCAGCCGGAGCCGGGCTGCCTCTCAACGCTCGAAGCCACGCACGAACTCCTCCTCGCCCTTGATCGCTCCGGTCTCGATCACTACGCCCAACCGGAGCAACTGCTCGGGCTGTTTCAGCGCATGCAGGAGTTTCAGCTCCGTTGTACGGCCGGCAACCCACGTGGTCGTGATCGCCGGGCCGGACCCAGCGCGCCGAAGGTGCGACCGCCCGTGGTGCCGGACGCTACACCGAAACGTCGGAGAATATTTCCGGCGGCGGTGGTGGCGGTGGCGAGCTGACGTGGTGGGTTTCGGTGGATAGCTCTCGCCGGAGCGCTCGTTGGCGACAGCGGCGGTATCGAAATTGCCTCACTCCGATCGATAAGTGCGGGCGAGTTTCCGATGACGCGTGCGAATGCTTTACGCCCGAGGGGTCGCTTCCTGTTCCGGCAACGGCAACGCGGTCCCGGCATTTATCCACGGCGGAACGGGTGATCTTCCGCGGGTTCATCCTTTTGGAGGAAGGCGTTGATCAAGAGAGCCCTGTTTACAGTCGCAGTCGCGATGCTGACGCCGTTCAGGCGATCTCCACGACCTGCTTGCGCTCGTCGTTTATCTTCAATCCAGCCACCAACCGATCGATCGTTTCGAAGTTATTCTATTTCTGCTTGCCGGCCACCTTGAACCCTCCGTAGAACTATTTGCTTTCAGGGTTCTTTAGTAGGTTTGGAATCTTCCGGTCGACGTCCCATCCACTTTTTTATTTTTAGTCTTAGGCCCGTTTTTCGTGGTTGAGATCTGAGTGTAAAAAGGGGGTGAGAATGAGATTTGTTTAACGAAAAACTTACCTAAGCACTTTGATCATCAGTTATTTGCCGAGCTAGCTCAGTTGGTAGAGCAACGCTTTCGTAAAGCGTGGGTCATCGGTTCAATTCCGATGCTCGGCTCCAGTTTCAAGACCCCGCGTGGCTTCACCGCCCGCGGGGTTTTAGTTGTCCGAAATCTGCTCCTCTGATAGCCGACCTTGAAGTTTATGGCGCAACTTGATGCCGGCGATCTCTTCGCGGACTTGAGCGCTGAAGAGATGGAAGCGTCGTCGGACATCCAGCGTTTCGAGTAATTTTTGTTTCAAGTGCGGATCGTCGCAGAGGCTAAAGGCGGCGATGTCGACGAAGGCCTCGGGGTCATCCACGTTTTTCAAGAAAGCGGCCAACTGCCCCGGGCCTGAGGTCCCTGTGGCGGCTAGCTTATGTTTCAACACGAGGAGCCGTGCCAGTTCTCGCCGCAGGGCTACATAGTCTTCTGTCTTGCCGGGCTCGCTGGTGAGCGCGCGCACGCGGATACGTCGGTAGGGCTCTTCAGTGATGATGTCGGCAATCTCAATGCGGCACAGTCCTTGGAGGAGGAGGTTCGAGGTGCCGTTTTCCGTTTTTTGACAGGCACGAACGATGCCGAGAGTCGCGACGCGGTGGGGTGGGTCGATCTGTCCGAGTGCACTCGATGGTCGTGCGTCGATGCCGGCGACAGCGAAGAGCCGATTGGTGGCGAGCACATCCCGCAACATTTGGCGGTAGCGTGGCTCGAAGATAAAGAGAGGCATTAGCGCTTGCGGAAATAACGCCACGTTGGGCAACGTCATTACTGGGATCTCTTCGGGCAGGGTGATTTCCATTTCCATATGGGCAGCGTAGGCAAAGGAAGCGGATTTTCAACTGTGACATACTGAGACACGACGCACAAACTGGTGATGAAAAGTGAGCCACGACTGTGACACCGTGACATGCATCGACGGGGGCGGGGAAAGGTGGAAAGCGCCTTAATAATGTTTTAAATTTTGATATTCAGTAACTAGCGACTTTTTATAAATCGAGGCACATGCACTGCTAACGGTTGGACATCATGAGTCGCATTATTGGCATCGATCTAGGCACCACTAATTCTTGTATGGCTGTGATGGAGGGCGGAGAGCCCGTCGTCATCCCTAACGCAGAAGGGGCGCGCACCACGCCTTCCGTCGTCGCGTTTACGAAAACCGGAGAGCGCTTGGTCGGGCAGGCCGCCAAGCGTCAGGCCGTAACGAATCCGCGCAATACCGTCTTCTCCGCTAAACGCCTGATCGGTCGCAAATTCACTGAGGTCAGTGCCGAGGCGAAGAACATGCCCTTCAAGGTCGTTGAAGGCAAAAATGGCGACGCCTACATTGAGGTTCAGTCGGGCGACAAGGCCGAGCAGTTCGCGCCCCAGCAAATCGCGGCCTTCGTCCTCGGAAAACTGAAGGCCGATGCCGAGGCCTATCTTGGCGAAAAGGTCACGCAGGCCGTCATTACCGTCCCTGCTTACTTTAACGACTCCCAGCGTCAGGCGACGAAGGATGCCGGCAAGATCGCGGGCCTTGAGGTGCTGCGCATTATCAATGAGCCAACGGCGGCTTCCCTCGCGTATGGCCTCGACAAAAAGAAGGACGAGAAGATCGCGGTATTCGATTTGGGCGGTGGCACATTTGACGTGTCGGTGCTCGAAATCGGCGACGGCGTGTTCGAGGTGAAGGCGACAAACGGCGATACTCATTTGGGCGGAGACAATTGGGACGACGCGTTGATTGGCTGGTTGGTGGATAGCTTCAAAAAAGAAAACGGCATCGACCTGCGCAAAGATCCGATGGCGCTGCAGCGACTTAAGGAAGAGGCCGAAAAGGCTAAAATTGCGCTCTCCTCCACGCAGTCCGTTGATATCAACCTTCCCTTCATCACGGCTGACGCCTCCGGCCCTAAGCACCTCAACGTGCAGCTCAGTCGTGGGAAGATGGAGCAAATCTGCGAGTCACTTTTCGAACGCTGCCTCCAGCCTTTCAAGAGCTGTCTCAAGGACGCCGAGCTCACCTCAGCCCAGATCGACGAGCTCGTCTTGGTCGGCGGCATGACCCGCATGCCCAAGGTCGTAGATATTGCGAGGCAACTCGGCGGTAAGCCCCCCCATCAAGGCGTAAATCCTGACGAGGTCGTTGCTATTGGCGCGGCGGTCCAGGGCGGCGTCCTCAAAGGCGACGTTCGCGATGTGCTCCTCCTCGACGTCACTCCCCTCACGCTCGGTATCGAGACGGCGGGACAAGTTGCGACGGCGATGATTCCACGCAACACGACGATTCCTTCGAAAAAGACCCAGACCTTTTCCACTTACAGCGACAGTCAGCCGTCCGTCGAGATTGTCGTGCTGCAAGGCGAGCGCCCGATGTCCCGGGATAATAAAGTTCTCGGAACCTTCCGTCTGGATGGCATCCCGCCCGCCCCTCGTGGCGCGCCGCAGATCGAGGTTACCTTCGACATCGATGCGAATGGCATTCTGCACGTTTCAGCGAAAGACCTTGGCACGGGCAAGGACCAGAAGATCACCATCCAAGGTTCATCCGGTCTTTCGAAAGACGAAGTTGAGAAGATGACCAAGGAAGCCGAGCTTCACGCCGAAGAAGACCGCAAGCGCAAGGAAGCCGTCGAGACGAAGAACCAGCTTGATACGACGATCTACCAACTCGAAAAGACTTTGAAAGATAGCGGAGACAAGATCCCCGCCGAAATGAAGTCCAAGTTTGAGGCTGCGCTCGCGGAAGCAAAAAAGGATCTCGAAAGCAACGATCCCGCCCGCATGAAATCAGCGATGGAGAAGCTCACCGCCATCGGAGGCGAGCTCTACGCCGAAGCCGCCAAAGGAACTCAGGCAGCGGGCGGTCCGGCCGATGCCAGCGGCCCCGGGGCCACTGCGGCAGGTGAGGCGAAGCCCGACGGTTCGGCGAAAAAATCCGAGAAGAAAGCAGACGTCGTCGATGCCGATTTTGAGGTCGTAGACGATCCGAAGAAAAAATAACTTTCAATCCGATGCGCGACCGCTGCGACAATTCGCGGCGGTTGCACTTGGTCGAAAACCCACAAAACAACCGTCTCTAGTCCAGAAATAACCCAACCACATATGGCTAACGTCAAAATCAAACCCATCGGTGATCGTGTTCTCGTTGAGCACATCGAAGAAAAAGAACAAGTCCGCGGCGGAATCATCATTCCGGACAGCGCCAAAGAAAAGCCGCAGGAGGCTAAAGTCATCGCCCTCGGCACCGGAAAAAAAGGTGAAGACGGTAAGGTCAGCGCCTTCGAAGTCAAAGTCGGCGACCGCGTGCTCATCAGCAAATACGGCGGCACCGAAGTGAAGCTCGACGAGAAAAAGTACACCCTCGTTCGCGAGGATGATATCCTCGGTATCATCGGTTAATCGCTACGCCACCCAACTCTCAATCCTCAACTAAGAATTTATACACATGGCCGCTAAACAACTCATCTTCGACGAGACCGCTCGTCAGAAAATCCTCCGTGGCGTCGAGCTCCTCTCGCGCGCGGTGAAAGTCACCCTTGGACCCAAGGGCCGCAACGTCGTCATCGACAAAAAATTCGGATCGCCGACCGTCACCAAGGACGGCGTGACCGTCGCCAAAGAGATCGAGCTCCCAGATCCCTATGAGAACATGGGTGCTCAAATGGTAAAGGAAGTCGCCTCCAAGACCTCCGACGCTGCCGGTGACGGCACGACCACCGCGACCGTACTCGCCGAGGGTATCTACCGCGAGGGTCTCAAGAACGTGACTGCCGGTTCCAACCCTATCTTCCTCAAGCGCGGTATCGACAAGGCCGTCGAGGCCGCCGTTAAGGAACTCGCCCGCGTTTCCAAGAAGGTCAATGACCGCGAGGAAATCCGCCAAGTCGCCACCGTTTCCGCCAACTGGGACGAGACGATCGGCAACATCATTGCTGACGCCATGGACAAGGTCGGCAAAGACGGCACCATCACCGTTGAAGAGGCAAAGTCCATCGAGACCACCCTCGACGTCGTCGAAGGTATGCAGTTCGACAAGGGCTATCTTTCCCCCTACTTCACGACCAACACCGAGGCCCAGGAGGCCGTCCTCGAGGACGCCTATGTGTTGATCCACGAAAAGAAGATTTCGAACCTCCAAGAGTTCCTTCCCCTGCTCCAAGTTGTCGCCAAGAGCGGCAAGCCCCTCCTCGTCATCGCTGAGGAAGTTGAAGGCGAAGCTCTCGCGGCCCTCGTCGTTAACAAGATCCGCGGCACGATCAACGTGTGCGCCGTCAAGGCTCCTGGCTTCGGTGATCGCCGCAAGGCTATGCTCGAAGACATCGCTGTCCTCACCGGTGGCAAGTGCATCACCGACGATCTCGGCCTCAAGCTCGAGAGCCTCACCATCGCCGACCTCGGCCGCGCCAAGCGGATCGTCGTCGACAAGGAGAACACCACCATCATCGAAGGCTCTGGAAAATCTTCCGATATCCAAGGCCGCGTGAAGCAAATCCGTCGCCAGATCGACGAGACCACTTCCGACTATGATCGTGAGAAGCTCCAGGAGCGTCTCGCCAAGTTGGCCGGCGGCGTCGCCGTCATCAACGTCGGTGCCTCCACCGAAGTTGAGATGAAGGAAAAGAAGGCCCGCGTCGAAGACGCTCTCCACGCCACCCGCGCTGCGGTGGAAGAGGGTATCGTCGCCGGCGGCGGCGTCGCGCTGCTCCGCACTGCGAAGGTCATCGATGCTCTCGTCCTCGAGGGCGATGAGAAGATCGGTTCCCAGATCGTGCGTCGCGCGATCGAGCACCCGATCCGCATGCTCTGCCAAAACGCTGGCGTTGAAGGCGCGGTGGTTGTGGGCGAAGTCCTCGCAGCCAAGGGCAACCAAGGCTACAATGTTGCCACCGAAAAGTATGAGGACCTCGTGAAGGCCGGCGTGGTTGACCCGACTAAGGTCACCCGCACTGCGCTGCAGAACGCAGCATCGATCGCCGGCTTGCTGCTGACGACCGAGTGCATGATCACCGAGATCCCAGAGAAGAAAGAAGCGCCTGCTGGCGGTGGCCACGGTCACGGCGGCGGCGGCATGGACTACTAAGCAAAACTCCCGCGCGGATACGGATCCGCACGTTCTTGAAAAGGCGCATCGCGAAAGCGGTGCGCCTTTTTTTTATTTCCAATAGGTCCAGGACCCCGAGGCTTGCCGAGGCGCGGTGTGAGCGTGCTGAAGCGAACGCGCTCGCGCGATGGACGAATGAATCGCGAGCGAGCTCCGCTCCCACGCCACCGCTACGCAAGTGCGGCCGCGAGGTGATCGCGGAGGACGGACTGTTCGTCACGGCTGCGTTGATCGCATGGCTGTATCCGAATGCTGATTGCGTGGGGATCGCGCAGGGAGCTGGCCCGACGCACGCAGGTACAGCCCCGCCTCGACTTCCGCGGTTTCGCCGGTTCAGTTGGCGCGATGGAAGTGGTATTTCTTGGTACTGGCACGTCGCAGGGCGTCCCGATGATCGCGTGCGATTGTTCGGTCTGCACCTCCGGCGATCCGCGCAACCGTCGGACGCGCGCAGCGGTGCACGTCGTCATGGACGGGTTGCACGTGCAGGTCGACGCGCCGCCTGAGTTCCGCCTCCAGTGCGTCCGCGAGAATATCCGCCGCCTCGACGTCTTTATTCTTACCCATGGGCACGCCGATCACATTGCGGGAATGGATGATCTTCGCCGCTTCTGCGATTTGATCGGAGGCTCCGCCCTGGACGTTTACACGACGGAGGAGGGTATGAGTCGGGTGCGCGCGATGTATCCCTATGCGATGGCGGAACGGCCGATCGCGCGGGGCTACGCGGCTTTTAAACTCGTCGATATGCCGCCCCTTCTAGAACTGCCCCAAGGGACGATTCGCTCGACCCTTTTGCCGCACGGCGGAATCAACACCCTCGGCTTGGTCTTCACCGAGCGCAGCAGTGGGAAGCGCGTTGTCTATTATACGGATTGCAAACGCGTGCCCAGCGAGGCCGTCGAGTTAGCGCGCGGGGCGGACGTCGTGATCCTCGACGGCCTGCGACCCGAGCCGCATCGCTCCCACCTTTCCATCGCCGAGGCCTGCGCGGTCGCCAGGGAAATCGGGAGTGCCGAGACGTGGCTGACGCACCTGACGCATCTGACCGATCACGGTCCGGACGGGGCGTTGCTCCCGAGCGGCGTTAAGTTCGCTTACGACGGTTTGCGCCTCCGGCTCTGAGGTGTGTCGCAGTGAGCTTTTTTCGGTTGCCTGCACGGTGTCACGCGGGATTGCCGTCCGCTTTTCGTTGCTGCTGTGGAACTCGGGCTTGTCACACGCGTCCTTCGCGCCTGCTCTTAACCCTTCCGTTTTTCTCTCACGTCATGAATCGCCTGAAACTCACTCTCGTTATCGTCGGCGGCTTGGCCGCGCTCGTCTTGGTCATGGTGATGCTCGCATTCACCCCTGCGGTCCAAACATGGGCCGTGCGGCGGGCGCTGACCGGACAACCCGGCCTGACGATGGCGGTGGGCAATGTCGCCGCTGGCCTGACGTCGACAGAGCTCTGCGATGTGCGGGTCGAGCAGGACGGCGTGATCATCGTCGCTCAGCAAGTGAGTGCTACGTATTCGGCGATGGACTACATCTCTGGCCGTCGTATCACCATCGAAAACGTCGCCGTGAAGGGACTCGACATCGATGCGCGCAAGCCCACTCCGCAGCAATCGACGGCACCAGCGCAGGTCGCGCTCGCGCCTTTCGCTGGCATCTTAAATTCAATCAAGCTTCCGGGGGAATTGAGCTTAGGCCGACTCGACGTCGACGCGAAGGTGCAACTGCCGGGCAACCAAAGTGCCACGCTGATCTTGTCCGGTGGTGGGCTGAAGCCGGGCAAGTTTGCCACGATCACGTGGAAAGCGGCCTTTTCCGATGGGGGTAAGGGAGCCCCGCTGACCGCCGCGCAAGCCGCGGGCGAAATCAAGCTTCGGACTACGGCCGACCTCCGCGTCGATGCGGTGGAGATTTCTGGCGATGCCAGTGCGACGGGGCCGAGTCTCCCGAGCGATCGGGTCAAGGTTGAGGTGAAGCTGGCGCAGGTGGACGCCACGTCCGGCGAGACTATTTCAGTCCGCGTCGGGCTCGTCCGCGGAGCGAACGTGGAGCCGCTTTTCACTACCCAAGTCGCCTACGCTGCAGGAAAGCCCACTCTGAGCGGCACGTGGGGGCTGGCGGTCCGCAGCGAACAACTCGCCGCGGTGTTGAGCGGCTTCGGCTTGCCCGAGGTCGCGTTGGCGGGGGAGGGGAGTTTTACTTTTAATCTTGAGACGAGCGCCGCCACGGCTGCCGGCACGCTGAATGGCCAAGTTTCCAAACTCGAAAAACTCGGAGCCGAACTGGCGGCGATCGGAACTTTACAGATCCGAGCCGCGTTCGACGGTGGCAGCGGCAAAGATTCCGCGCAGCTCGGTAAACTCGAGTTTGCAGTGGCCGCCCCCGACGGACGAACGTTCGTCACTGTCGCCGCGCAGCAAAAGCTCTCGTTTACGTTCAAAGACCAACGCCTCACCGCCGAGCGACCCGGGGCCGAACTCCTGCGCGTCGCATTGATCGGCGTACCGCTCGCCTGGGCCCAACCCGTCCTGAAACCTCGCACGATCACCAGTGGAGAACTGGCCGGCGTGTTCGTGGTCGGTGCCGAGCTTGATGGTAGCCGCGTAAAGCTGAGCACGGTCGAGCCGCTCACGTTGCGTTCGGTGACGGTCCGCGAGGGCCAGAAAATCCTGGTTGATCGGGTTACGGTGGCGTTGAGTCCGCGCGTCGATTACTCGGCGGCGCGCATCGTGGCCGAGTTGGAAAAAATCTCGGTCTCGACGGGCGACGGTGATTCGCTCGCCGGCTCCGTATCCGCCGATTTGCTGACCGGGCCGAAGCCAGCCACTGCGTTTTCGGCGCAACTTGAGGGCAAGATTGCTGCGCTGGTGAAACCTTATTTGCCCGCCGAAGTCGGGCCGCTCACGCTCGCGCTCAAGGCCCAAGGGCGACTGGAGGGCAACGCACTCCAGCTCTCGGCACTCAAGCTCCAGATCGATCGAGAGGGCGGGGTGGTGCTTGCCGCCGTCGATGCGCTCCAACCGCTCGCCCTCGATGTTTCGACGAAGAAAATCTCCGCGCCCCAAGCCGCCGCGCCTGCCGCGCGCGTTCGCTGGGGTGAGATCCCTCTCGGGTGGGTCGAGCCCTACGTCGCGCAGTCGAAAATGTCGGGCCAGCTCGTGGCTGGGTCGCTCGAGATCACGCTCCCCGGAGGCGAAGCGATCGGCGTCCGTGCGACCGAGAAAATTGCCACGCGCAACATGAGTGTGGCGATGAACGGTCAGGACTATCTTCGCGGGGCAGATTTCGCGACGGATCTGAATGCGACGTGGACGGGCACCACGCTCACCGCCGCGATTCGCCAACTGGAGCTGCGCCAAGGCTCGGTGGCGGTCGTGTCCGTGTCCGTCGCTGGTGACGTGACACCCGGGAAAGCGCTGCGCGCGACCGGCAAGGGTACTGTTAGCGCCGATTTCGCCGCGCTCGCAAAACAGCCGGTGCTCGCGGCTCACTTGCCGCTGCTGCGGGGAAATGTGAACGTGACATTCGATGGTGCCATGGCGGACGGAGTGACGGGAAAGGTTTCCCTTTCAGCGCAGAATCTCGTCGCGCGCGAAGGTGCACTCGCGCTTGGCGCCATGGACCTCGCGATCGATGCCAAGCTCGACGCCACCCATTCCGGCACTGTGCGCAACACGCTCATCGTGACCAAGGACGGACGGAAATCCGATATCACGCTCGACGGAAAAGTCGGCGTAAAGCCCGGAGCAATTTCCTTCGAAGGTCGTGTGACTGGCGATCAGCTGATCGTAGACGACCTGCAGGCATTCGCCGCGCTCGGTGCCCAGGGGCCATCATCCGCCGCCTCCGTCGTGAAGTCTGCCGCGCTCACGCCGGCACCTGCTCCGCGCCGGAGCGTCGCGGCACCGGCCGCACCAGCGTCGAAATTGACCGGTCCGATCAAAGACACTGCGCCGGTTTGGGCCGGCTTCGCCGGGCGGGTGGATCTCAACATCAAGGCGATCAAGCTCGATGCCGCCACGACGCTCGGAGATCTGCGCGGTGCGTTGGCCATCCGTGAAGATCGCCTCGCGGTGGAAACTGTTTCTGGAAAACTGAACGGCAATCCCTTCAAGATTTCGACGCTCCTCTCATTCGACGGGAAGTTGGCGCGTCCCTATGCACTCGCTGGCACCGTGGAGATTCCTGGTTTCGACGTCGGCGCTTTCCTCCGGAAAGCGGATGCATCGGCGCCACCCGCTCTGGAGACGACCTTCACGATTGCGAGCAAGTTCAATGGCACGGCGGCGAATCTCCCGGAGTTTGCCGACCGGATTCAGGGGCAGCTCGATTTCAAAGGATCGAAAGGTATTCTGCGGGCGCTGAACAAAAAATCCGAGTCGGCATCGTTGGGTATCGGCCTAGCTGGACTAGGAGCCGCGTTATTGGGCCAACAAAAGCTGGCTGCGGGTCTCAATAGTGCCGCCGAACTCGCCCAACTTTTGAAGGATATGCCTTTTGACGGTATCGAGGTACAGGTCGAGCGTGGTGCCGACGCCGCGATTGTAGTGAAGTCCATCGAGGTGCTCTCGCCCATGATGAGACTCACCGGCACCGGTCGCATTGACGCGAAGCCAGGCGTGCCTTTTGCCACCAGCCCGTTAGCGCTCAATCTTCAGCTCGCCGCCAAGGGGCAACTCGCCAACGGCCTCAACCAAGCGCGCCAGCTCGACGGAAAAACCGACGCCAAGGGTTACTATCTGATGGCGACGCCGTTCGCGCTGGCCGGCACGGTCGACAAGCCTGATTCGTCGGATTTCTGGAAGAATCTGACTTTGAATACCGCTGGTGGTTTCCTGCGGTAACCCGCAGGAAAATGTGGGCGGCAACGGATGCGCCCAATCAACGCACTCGCGCGTGCAGGGTATTTATGCCACGTTTTTGAGCCGCGTCGCTGTGGGCAACCTGCTCCATTGGCTGCGAATCATTCCTCCCCATCATGGCTAAAATCTACAACGACATCACTGAAACGATCGGCAACACCCCCCTCGTGCGCCTCAATCGCACGGCTGCCGCGCACGGAGCGCAGGCAGAAATCCTCCTGAAGCTTGAGTTTTTCAATCCGCTTTCGTCCATCAAGGACCGCATCGGCCACGCGATGATCGAAGACGGGATTCGCTCCGGTAAAATTACGAAGGACACCGTCCTCATCGAGCCGACCTCGGGCAATACCGGTATCGCGCTTGCCTTCGTCGCCGCCGCGAAAGGGATCAAGCTGATCCTCACGATGCCGGAAACGATGACCGTCGAACGTCGCAAGATGCTCAAGATCCTCGGTGCGCGTGTGGTGCTTACGGAAGGACTGAAAGGCATGAAAGGTGCCATTGCGAAGGCCGAGGAGCTCGCCGCCAAAATTCCGCATGGTCTGATTCTCCAGCAATTCTCGAATCCAGCGAATCCGGCGGTGCACCGCCGGACGACCGCCGAGGAGATTTGGCGCGATACCGACGGCAAGGTCGACATCGTCGTGTCGGGTATCGGCACGGGTGGTACCATCACGGGCATCGGTGAAGTGCTGAAGGCCCGGAAGCCGGCGGTGAAGATCGTCGCGGTCGAGCCGGATGCTTCACCAGTGCTGTCCGGCGGCGCCCCCGGCCCTCATAAATTGCAGGGAATTGGAGCGGGATTTGTCCCCGCCGTGTTGAACACCAAGATTTACGATGAAGTCATCCGCGTTAAAGAAGCGGACTCCGGTCCGGTATCGAAGCAGGTGAATTCGCTGGATGGTATCGCCGTAGGCATTTCGTCCGGTGCCGCGGTCTGGGCGGCCCTGCAGTTGGCCAAGCGTCCGGAAAACAAAGGCAAACAGATCGTCGTGATTATTGCTTCGAGCAGCGAGCGCTACCTCTCGTCGTGGCTCTTCGCCGACGTGAGCGCCGAGAGCGATTCGCTCGACGACCTTTTCCCGGTAGTGGCGGCACCGACGACGTGATGGGATGATCGGCCCGAGACGCGCTGGCGATCCGGACCGAGACTTAGGCGGGCCGCTGCGGCGGCCCGTCTTTTTTATGTCTTCGTATCGACGGCGTGCGTCGCGTGGGACCAGCGAAAGAAACTCACGCCAAACGACGTTAGCGCCACGGCTAAGCCGACGGTCTTCATGGCAACACCAGCCAACAGTTGATCTTCGCCCGCCGTGAAATTGGCGAAGATGCGGGGGGCATATTCGTAGGTAGGGTAGAGGATGTCGTTGGAGAACGTGATGTAGGCAAAGACGGGAGTCATCCCGATCAATACTGCGAGCATGTAGAGCATCTGGCCTCCGTGGGTGATCGGGGGAAAGACCCGTGATGGACTGAGCGAGGGCCACCAGTAAAACAGGGCGGCCCCGAAAAACGTCACGTGCTCGACGACGTGGATCAGCTTATTTTGGAGCGCCCAGTCATAGAGGGTTGGCATGTGCCAAAGGCTCACGACCAGAGTATAGACAACGGCGCAAATGACCGGTTGCGAGAGCACGCGGCCCAGCTTGAGACAGGCAGGTCGACGCAGCACGGTATCGACCATCCAGTGGGGGAGGCCGATCAGAAATAAAATGGCGGCCGGATAAATGAGCAGTTGATGCTGCAGCATATGCGCGCTGAACAGGAACCGTTCCCCGATCTGGTCTAGGGGGGAGCCCACCGCGAGGTAAAAGACGACGAGAGCGCTGTAAAACGACCACGCTTGAGCGCGCGGAAACGGTGTGTCAGTCGGAGCGAAGCGCCTGCGCAGCGGGCCGGCGAGCACAGCCCAGAGCCAGCCAGTGAGGACGAGTCCGCCGATGAGATAGGGTTCGTTGTGCCAGTGGCTCCAGTCGATCATGTGAAAAAAGAAAGGCGGCCTGGAGGCCGCCTGACGCAATTGGAAGGAGGGCCTACCGGCTCAGCCGATCACGTCGTGGGAAGAGGAAGGCTCGCCTCGACACTGAAGAGAGCGAGGAGTGCCCACATGGTGCCACCGGCCAGCACCAGCCCGATGAAAAACAAAATCGTGCAGAACGGCTTATCCCACCGCAGATGCATGAAGTAGAAAATGACGAACATGAACTTCACCGTCGAGAGGACGACGAGCATGGTGATGATCAGCCACTTCGCGAACGGCAGGTAAACGCCGATGATTTCCACGCCGGTGATTACGGCGAGGAGCATCGCGATTTGGACGTAGATTTGATACTTACTAACGTCGTGAGAATCGTCGTGCGCGGCAGCGTGGGCGTGGGAGGAGGGTGCGCTCATGAGGGAATCGGGAATGATTTATTTCAGATACTCGAGCAAGTAGACGGCCGTGAAGATTACGATCCACACGATATCGACGAAGTGCCAGTAGAGGCCCATGCTCTCGACGTCGATGGCGTGGTGCTCGTTGAAATCGACCGGACCGGAGTTCCGGGCGAAGCTAATCAGAATGCCGCAGCTCACCAATGAACCGAGGAGTGCGAGATATTCAGCTTTGAGAAAGTGACTGAAAGCGCTACCGAGCGTGGGTTCTACTTGGATGGCGTGGACGAGGCCCAACGAAGCCTTGAGCGACAGGAGGAGCAGCGCGAAGAGCACGACCACGTGAATGAGGTTCTTGGTAAACCACGCTCGGATCTGTCCGGCTACCGGGGCAGGTTTAAACGAGCGGACATACATCAGGCTGAGCCAGATCACACCGATCGCGACGTGACAGCCGTGGGTCCCGGTAAGGGTGTAGAACGTCGTCCCGAGCAGGCTGTTCGAGAGGGTCATCTTCTTGTCGATCACGAAGTGGTTGAATTCGTAGACCTGGCACCCGAGGAAGATCATGCCGAAGAGAATGGTGGCAAGGAGCGACCAGCGGCAGCTCTTGACGTTGTTCTTCTGAATCGCGGTGACGGCGAGCGCCATCATGAGCGACGACATCAGGAGAATGAAGGTCGAGAATGACGTGAGCTCCGGACTGAAGACGACTTTGGGATCCAAGCCGCCGGCTGGCGGGTGGAGCCGGTAGATCAAATGGGTCGAGATCAGAGCCGCAAAGAACATGCAGTCCGATGCGAGAAACGCCCACATCAGAAGTTTCTTGTTCGGAATGCCCGTGGACGTGCTCGGGTCGTGATGGTGGTCGATGGTGCCGGCGTGGCTGCTCATGTGGAAAGATAAAGGTTAAGCTGTCGGATCAGTGCTTGGCGTGTTTTTCGTCCACGGGATTGCCGTGCTCATCGAGGTGCAGGTGGTAGCCGGCGTTGCCTTCAATGGCCCAGAAATAGATGCCGATTAACGTGACCGCACCGCCCACGAGGACCGTGCCGAGTTTGGCATGGATACCCGGCGACCAATCTGAATCGAAGTAGGTCGCTCCAAATCCAACAATCAGCAGGCCGAAGCTCGCCACGAAAGGCCAGATGGACTGGTTGGGCATATGGATACCGCCGTGATCGGCCTCAGCCTTGCCGTGTTCAGCCTGCTCTTTGGCAATTTCATCTTGGTGATGCTTCTCGTACCAAAACGCGTCGCGGGCATGGACGGTTGGGATGACGCGGAAGTTATACTCGGGAGGGGGATTGGGCAGGCTCCACTCCAGAGTGCGTGCGTCCCAGACGTCTTTGCCGACCTTCTTGCCCTTGAAGAACGTGTAGGCCATGACGACAAAGTACGTGAGCATGCCGATGCCGAGGAGAAACGCGCCGACCGAGGCGATGAAGTTGGGGGTGTTCCAACCCATGTTAGCATCGTAGGAGAACGTGCGGCGGGGCATACCGTTCAGGCCAAGGAAGTGCATCGGGAAAAACGTGACGTTAAAGCCGATGAAGATGAGCCAGAACGAGAGCTTGCCCCAGAATTCGCTGACTTGCCGGCCAAACATCAGCGGAAACCAGTAGTGGATGCCGGCGAGGAGTCCGAAGATCGACCCGCCGATGAGCACGTAGTGGAAATGGGCGATGACGAAATAACTGTCTTGCTGCTGAGCATCGGCTGGGGCGGCCGAGTGCATGACGCCCGAGAATCCACCGATCATGAACATCCAGACAAACCCGAGCGCAAACATCATGGGCGTGCGCATCATCAGGCGACCGTCCCAGAGTGTGCCGATCCAGTTGAACATCTTTACTCCAGTCGGCACCGCGATACACATCGTGAGGAGGGAGAACGCGGCCGTGGCGACGGCACCCAAGCCGGTGGTGAACATGTGGTGGCTCCAGACCGCGAACCCTAGGAAGCCGATGGACGCACCGGAGAAGACCACGATCGGGTAGCCGTAGAGGGGTTTACGCGAGAAGGTGGGGAGAATCTCCGAGACGATGCCCATCGCGGGAAGAATCAGAATGTACACTTCCGGATGGCCGAACACCCAGAACAAGTGTTGCCAGAGAACGGGCATACCGCCGCCGGAAACCTCAAAGAAGACCGTGGAAAAATTCCGGTCCATCATGAGCATGACGAGCGCAATGGTGATTGCAGGGAACGAGAGGATCAGGAGGAAAGCGGTAAACAGCGTCATCCACGTGAAAACAGGCAGCCGCATCATCGTCATGCCCGGCGCGCGCATGTTAATGATGGTCACAATAAAGTTGAGCGAGGCCGCGATCGACGCGACGCCGAGGAGCTGTAGGCCCATGACCCAATAATCGATCGAGTGCTTGGGGATGTAAGTCTTGGACGTGAGGGGGGCGTAGCCGAACCAGCCGCCGTCCGGGGCACCGTGGTTGGGGCCGGGGATGAACCAGCCGATGTTCAGGATAATGGCACCAGCGACGAAGGTCCACAGCGAGAAGGCGTTCAGGCGGGGAAAGGCGACGTCGCGTGCGCCGATTTGCAGCGGCATGATGAAATTAAAAAACGCGGCCGAAAGCGGCATCACGGCCAAGAAGATCATCGTCGTCCCATGCATCGTGAACATGGTGTTGTATTGCTGCGCGGTGAGGACGGTCCCGTTTGGGAACATGAGCTGGGCTCGGATGAGCAGCGCCTCAAAGCCGCCCACGATGAAGAAAATCAAGGCAAAGAATCCGTAGAGGAAGCCGATCTTTTTGTGGTCCACGGTGGTGAGCCACATCATGAGTCCCGTCTTCGCGGTAGGAACCCACAGTACAGTGGGCTGCGCTGAGGGAGCGTGATTGTCTTTGGTGAGCGGGGCAGATTGAGCCAGATCCATGAGAGTGTTTTTTTAAAAGAGGTTCGGTAGCGGTACTCAAAGTAAACGGGCGGTCCCGGTCATTTCAGGCTTTCGAGATAAGCAACCAGGGCGACTTCGTCCTCGGCCGTGAGTTTGATACCATCGATCGGTTTCCCGTAGTAGTCCAAGCGAGCGTAACTGAGGGCCATCTTGTTGCCGGCTTTGACTGACTCTGGATTGCTGATCCAGCGGCGCAGTTGCTCCGAATTGTTCTCCAAGAGACCTCCGGCAATCGTGGTGCGTGCACCCACATGGGTGAGGTCGGGACCAGAGATACCGGCGGCCCCGTGGCCCCGCACGGCGTGACAGCCTAAGCACGTCTTGGCAGTGAAGAGTGCCTTGCCTTTGGCGATCAAGGCAGGGTCCTCGCCTTTTTCGGGATTTTGTTTCTCGCGCCACGAATCCAAGGGTGGGCGAGACGGAATCGCGGCATACTTATCGGTGAAACCGTATTCGTTTTGTTTGAAGGTGCGGAGAGCGGCAAACTGAGTTTGGGGTGCACCGGCGATGGCTGGCTTCGGAGCGACGTCACGGGCCGGGAGCTTTTGGCTTTCGCGCCATTCGTTGAATTCTTTGGGGTCGAGGGCGATGACCCGGAAACGCATCACGGCGTGGGAATCTCCGCAATATTCGGCGCACTGGCCCCAGAAATAGCCAGGCTTGTCGGCTTGCACCCAGAGGTGGTTCGCACGGTTCGGGATCATGTCGACCTTGCCGGCGAGCTTGGGTATCCAGAGCGAATGGATTACATCGTTGGTGCGAAGGTTGATGCGCACGGGGCGGTTGGTCGGAATGACGAGCTCATTACTGGTCACGAGTGAGCCCACTCCGTTGATCTGCTCGAGCGGATATTCGAACTTGAACCACCACTGCAGACCGGTGGCGGTTACTTCGTAGGCTTCGCCCTTCTTGATGAGGGCATCGAGCTGAGGACGGGTTTCTCCACCGGGGATGTCGTAGGTATACCAAATCGATTTCAGCGTGGGCACAGCGATGATCACCAGCGCGAAAACTGAGCCGGCGATGAGACCGATTTCCACGAGGGGGTTGCCGTGACTCTGCGGGGGCGGCTCCGCATGCTCGTCCGCCTCGGTCTTGGCGCGGAATTTCCACGTCGCGTAGGCGAGGACTCCTCCGACCATGAGAAAGATTACGAGCGTCACCCACACTGTCACCATGAACAAATCGAGTTGCGATTGGGCGACGGGACCATCGACCACCATCGTCGATTGGTGGCCGTCCATCCGCCAGAAGTTTAGGTCGCAGCCAGTAAACAAGGACAGGCCGCCAAACGCTAAGGCCGCGCGGCCCCAGCGGGCGAGTTTTGGGAGGAGGGTGGTCAAACGCATGATGTGCTGTCGTAAAACAAAGTGGTGTGGCGTGAACGCCAAGGCGCAAGAGAGTTTGCGAACGCCTTGTCGTTTCAAGCCATAATACGAGCTTTTGTTTCAGTGCAACGCGCGGCGTGCAATCTTCGGTGAGACGAGTGCCGAATTATTAACCGCGCTGCGTCCGACATTAGCGCCGGGCGTTTCTTCGCCTTCGAGTTTGCATGTTGCTCAGCGGCTGCCCACGTTCCGTTTCCCATGAATACACGTTGTTCTCTCTTGGTTTCTCTCCTTGCGATTGCGCTTTCGGGCTGCGGCCAGAAAGACGCTACTTCTGCTGCGGCGAAGGCTGCCGCTCCCGCGCCGGCTGCCGCCGCACCTGCCCCCGCCGCTCCGCGTGTGATCGAGATCACGGCGAATGACACGATGAAGTATAACCTCACGACGCTCGAAGCCAAGGCGGGCGAGACGATCAAGATCGTGTTCACGAACAATGGCACCCTGCCCAAGGAGGCGATGGGGCATAACCTCGTGGTTCTGAAGCCCGGCTCCGATGGTGGTGCTTTTTGCGCAGCCGCAATGAGCGCCAAGGCCACCGAGTACATCCCCGAGTCGCTGAAGAGTCAGGTGCTCGCGGCGACTGCGCTGCTCGGGCCCAAGAAGAGCGAAGAAATCCTTCTCAAGGATCTCAAGGCTGGCGAGTATCCCTATGTTTGCTCGTTTCCCGCTCATTTCGCCGTCGGCATGAAGGGCGTGCTGATCGTCAAATAACGCGAAAGGGGAAACCCGACGACGGCGTCGCGGTTTTTCAGACATCGCAGCCGGACGGCTACGTCCGGCTTTTTTGTGTCGTCATCCCGCCCTGCGATGAACGCTCGCCACGTCTTTCCGGTAACCCGTAATGTCGAAAAAGAAGAATTCGATGAGTGCAAAAATTTTTAGTCTACAAGCCGAGTTGCTTTGGGAGTCGGTTCCGCCCGCCGTGCGCCCGACGCTTTTGTGCAACGTCTGGTGCGGGCAGTGTCGCACGGAGGTCGAGATCGTTGACTACGCAGGGAAGGAAAAAGCCGGCGACCTGATTTTGGAGGGTCGTTGTGCGGTGTGCGCCGGCCGCGTGGCGCGCTTCATCGAGACCGCTGACCGGCGGAACCCCCTGATCTGACAGCAGCAGGAATGGGCAGGCGGCGGATTCGCCGCTGCGGTCAGTCGGTGGCGACGCCGCGTTGGCGGGCCTGGAGCCAGGCGAGCAATTGCAGGGTGCGTTCGGCATCAGGGGAGGCGGTTTTCGCGACCAAGAGAAGGTGCAGGCGTTGGCGGGAAACCCCGAGGAGGCGCGCGAGTTTCGCTTTGTCGCCGCGCGGGCCGAGGGTCGCGACGACGGCGTTGGCGAGTTCGTTCCAGAGAGGAGTGCCGGCCCCAACGCCGAGCGCTTTGTAGCGGAGGGAGGTGCGGCGCTCGCGTTTGATTGTGCGGACTTGGGCTGCGGTGACTTCCGCCGCGGCGACCAAGCCTGCGGCGAGCGGGACGAGGCGGTGGAGCTTTCCGAGGTGCGGTTGAATCATGGTTAGACGTGACGCGAGGAGCGGCGTTAAGTCATCTATTAAATGACAAGCGTTTCCATTTTTTCGATGGCTTAAAAACGGATGTCATTTTATAGATGACAAATAGCCTGCTGACTCGGTCGGGGAATGGAAACGGCGGCACGGCCCTTTGGGGCGGGCGTTTCGTGTTTACGGCGGGGATATGGGGCCGGAGCGGGCGCGCCGTGCCGGGTGCGGGCGCGCTGCGTGCGCGTGCTACGGGGGCGTGCGCGTTGCGTGCGCGGTCTACGGGGGTGTGCGCGAACCGTGCGAGGTGGGAGTGCGCGAGCCCCGTTGCGGGGAGTGCGCGACGCGTGTGACGGGGGACCGCGCGAGCCACGTTACCGGGGTGTGTACGAGCCACGTTACGTGGGAGTGCGCGAGCCACGTTACGTGGGCGTGCGCGACGCGTGTGACTCGGGTGCACGCGCACTGTGCGAGGTGGGGATGCGCGAGCCGCGTTACGGTGTGCGCGAGGCTGGTGACGTGTGTTTGTCCGAGCCGCGTTACGTGGGGGGCGACGCGTGTGACGTGGGTATGCACGCCTTGTGCGACGTGAGTGTGCGCGACGCGTGTTACGCGGGAGTGCGCGACGCGTGCGGCGCTGCTGGGGGCGCGGTGCGACGTGCTCGACCGGTGAGCGCAGAGCGACGGTCGGGTGGGGTCCTACAGCGCGCGGGGCTTAGTGAAAGTTCTGGACAGGGGGCGCTGGAGCGTTCGCCGGTCAGCGGGCCGCGGGCCACCACTGGTACAGGAAAAAATAGACGAGGACGCCAGTCACGCTGACATAAGACCAGATGGGAAACGTGAATTTCGCCCAGCGCTTGTGGTTTTCGAAGTCACCACGGATGGCAAAGAGGAAGGTGCGGGGCACGAGGTAAGCGATACTGACGGCGAGAATGATATGGGAGATCAACATCGTGTAGTAAACCTTCGCGATGAGCCCCTGCCCCCCGAAGGGAGTGTGCACTCCGCGGACGAGAATCTTGTGCGAGACGTAGCCGATGAGGAACACCACCGAGACAAGGCACGCTGAAGTCATCACGCGACGGTGAGCCTCTTTGCGGCCCGTCTTGATCAAAATGAAGCCAGCGATGAGGAGGAACGAGGCCACGCCGTTGAGGGTGGCATTGATGGCGGGGATGTCGGAGACGGTCATGGCGCGGGGGGCGAGGAGGGACGGAAATGTTGAGCGGCGAGGGCGGCGGGACAGTACGGAAGGAGGTGCGGCGCTGATGGTGCGAGGGACTCGCTCAAAAATTGGTCATCCGGTCGGCGACGAGCGCACCGAGGACGAGCGGGAGATACGCGAGCGAGCAGCGGAATAGTTTGCGAGCGGCGACGTCGCGGCCGTCGGCTCGCAGGAAAACGATGGCGCGCCAGACGAACCACGCCCCGCCGATGGCGGCGGCCAGACCGTAAGCCCATGAGGCGAATCCGAGGTAAACGGGGAGCAAACTCACCGCGACGAGGGCGAACGTATTGAAGAGGGACCAGGCAGCGGCTTTGCCGCCGGCTTCGTCGCGCACGGGCAACATCGGAAAATGCACGACCGAGTAGTCGCGGCGGTAAATCCACGCGATGGCCATGAAGTGGGGGATTTGCCAAAAAAACAGGATTCCGAAGAGAATCCAACCGAGTGTGGTGACGCGACCTTCGCCAGCGGCCCAGCCGATGAGCGGAGGAAACGCGCCGGCAAGCGCCCCGATCTCGGTGCTCCAAATTGACCAGCGTTTCGCCGGGGTATACCAACCGAGATATGCGAAAATGGTGAGGAGCGTGAAAAGGCAGGCGGGAAGATTAACCTTCGCGAAGAGAAGAAATAACGAGGCGATGCACATCAAGGCGCCGACCACGAACGCGGAGCCGGACGCGATTTTGCCTGAGGGGATCGGGCGGTCGGCCGTGCGCTGCATCTGCGCATCGGTGTCGCTTTCCAGCCACTGGTTCAGCGCGGCGACGCCGCCGGCGGCGAGGGAGGTGGCCAGCAGCACGAAGAAAAGTTTTGTCGGGTTGGACGGCGGGCGCGTGGCCAAGTAACCGACGAGCGCGGTCAGTACCGAGAGTAGGCTGAGCCGGGGTTTCGTGAGGTCGAGATAGTCCCGGAATTTCGCGGGGGTGGTGGGCGCGGCTGCGATGGTCATGGTGCGGGAGAACGTTGCTGGAGGGTATCGCGATGGGCTGTCCACGTGAGCCAAAACGTCGTCGCGAGGATGAGTGCGCCGATGATGACATGGGCGGTCGTCACATCGGAGCGGCGGAACGTCCAGATGATCTGGGCACCGAGGAAAATTTGCAGTGCGAGGAGACTGATCAACGCGGAGGCGGCAGCGCGCATGGGCAGCGTGGAAGCGCGGTCGCGGCGGACGAAAATGACGAGTACGGCCAACGCAACGGTGAGCACGAGAGCCATGCTGCGGTGCGTAAATTGGAGTGCCACGCGGAAATCCCACTGGGGAGGCAACAGCGCATTTTGCGCGGTGGAGTAGGGGAAGAAGGGGATGGCGAGGCCGGCGTTGTTGTGACGAATAAACACAGCAATGGTCAATTGTACGAGCAGCAGGGCGGTGCAGATGAGAGCGGTGCGGCGCACGCGGGGGCTGATTGCGAGGGGTTGCTCAATCCATGATTTCGAGCAGGCGGCGGCAATCGCGATCAGGATGCAGATATAGAGTTGTGCCAGGACGCCGTGGGGCACGCGCAGCATCTGGCCGAGCGACATTGCGAACCCCGGGACATGGGTGGCATCGAGCAAGACACGTTGTCCGCCGATGACGCCTTGGAGACCGACGATCACGAGACCGAGCCAACCGAGGCGGCGCAACCATGCCCGGGATTCTGTGCGGTGGAGCCAGATCGCAAGGGCGATGGCGATGAGCCCCATCGTGGCGCCGGACAGGCGATGCGAATGTTCGGCGAACATCGCGATATCGTTGAGCCAACCGGCGGGGTTCACCGAGCCATTCGAGAGCGGCCAATCCACGAAGGCCATCCCGGCTCCGATACTCGTTGTGAACGCTCCCAAGGCGACGAGAACGAACACCCACACGCTCGCGAAGGCGGCGAAAACCGCGAGCCGAGGCTGGTGCGTGGCAGTACGTGGAGGGTGGGAAGACAGGGCCATAAATAATTTCACCCTATACCAGAAGCCCTGGAACTGTCGTCCGCAAACCCTTTGACAAAGTTATCTGCGAGCGAATCCGTAGTGTGATGAAATCTTATGCCTCAGCCAGGTGGGTCGGTGCGACGTGGTCGCTCGGCCTCGTGGCGTGCTCGCAAGGAGAGAAGTCGGTGGACGTTAACGCGGCGGCCCGAGCGCCGACGACGGTGGCGTCAGCGTCGGTCCAGGCGGGTAGGGTGGTGGAAAAAGGGGCGGCGGCAGAGCGCTATCCGCTGACGGGCGTGATCGTCTCGGTGGACTTGGCGAAGAAGGTGCTCGTGGTGTTTCATGACGAGATCAAGGGCTACATGCCGGCGATGACCATGGAGTTTTTGGTTTCGAGCGGCGATGCGGCCGTGGCGAAGGCGGGGCAAAAGATTCGGGCGGAAATGATCCCGAGCAAGGCCGGCGATTTTCGGTTGGAGAAGATTTGGCCGAACGACATGGCGCCGACGGGGGCGGTGGCGGCGGGGGCGATGCAGTTGAGGCAGGATACGTTTACGCGCGGCAAGAACGCCTATCGCGAGATTGGCGAGGCGATCCCGGATTTTTCGCTCTATGATCAAAACGGAGGGGTGGTGCAGAGCGGGCGATTTCGCGGGAAGATGGTGATGATCAATTTCATTTTCACGCGTTGTCCGGTGGCGACGATGTGCCCGGCCTCGACGACGAAAATGATCTCCGCGCAGACGTTGGCGGCCGAAGCGGGCGCGAAGGAAATCGAGTTTGTGTCGATCACGCTGGAGCCGGCCTACGATACACCCGGAGTCTTGAAGGAGTATGCGGTGGCGCGAGGGATTGATACGCGGAATTTTTCCTTGCTCACCGGGCCGGAGGCGGCGGTGCGGGATTTGCTGACACAGTTTGGGGTGATCGCGGAACTCAAGGGTGACCTTTTGCAACACACGCTCACGACATTGCTGATCGGCGAGGATGGGAAAATCGTCCATCGCGCTGATGGTAGCGCGTGGGAGCCGAGGGAATTTGTGGAGAGGATGCGGCGGTGAGCACGCCACGCGAATCGACCGGGAAGCTCGGCCCGCAACAGCGGACGCAGGTCGCGTGGATCACGGCGGCGGCGTTAGCGGTGTTTGTGGGGATGCGCTTTCTGCCGACGGGCACCAATCTGAATCACATGGATTTCCGGGTGAGTGGGCAGAACGCGATCGAGTTTTGCGATCCCTCCAATCCGCAATTTATCCCGGTGGTGGCGGTGCGCTCGCCGGTCGCGATGACGGTGCGCTGGGACCCGGTGTTGGCGTCCGGGCAAAAACTGCGCCCGGGGTTCGACCTGCAGGCCGACAAAGAAGGGCGGAACACGGTGATGTTGCGCACGGCGAACGGTAAGGCGATCGAGTCGCAGGACTTGCTTGTCGCCCACACGAGGAAATTGCATCTCCTGATCGTCGATCCGACACTGGAAGACTATCAGCATGTGCACCCGGAGCCGGGGCGCGCGCCGGGAGAATGGACGTTTTCGTATACGCCGCACCGCGGAGGGACGTATCGGGTGTTTGCGGATTTTACGCCGGCGGCGACGGGGCGCGGACTCTATGCGAGTGCGGACCTTGAAGTGGCCGATGATCGCTTGCGGATCATCAGCCCCACGCGACCGGCGGTGCCCGGGACGTTTCCGTTGCGGGCGGAGAAAAAGGAGTTTCGTTTTTTGCTCGATGCGGTGGTGACGCCGCTGCGGGCGGGGCAACCGGCGGATTTGAAATTCTCAGTGGCGCGGCACGATGGTGGCGTCGTGGTGATGGAGCCGGTGATGGGGGCCTACGCGCACCTCGTGGCGTTTGACGAAGCTCGGAGCGGATTTGCGCACCTCCATCCCGTCGAGGCTGATTTGACGAAAAAACCGGACGCGATCCGACCGGAGCTGAGTTTCAAAATCATGATTCCGAGCGCAGGTCGGTATGTGATCTGGGCGCAAGTGAACCTGGACGGCAGTGAGGTGTTCGCGCCGTTTTGGTTTGAGGTAGTGAAGTGAGCTGGCGCGGACCGGCTGAAGGTGGGACTACCCAATCGGACGGCGAGCGCTCGTTCGCTACTCGGGAGAGCGAACACGTTTGCTCCGCACCACGGCGACGAAGCGCGGCGCAGGCTCTCAAAATTTCAGGTGCTTTACGGTCACGCCCTTGTTGATGAGTTGTTTTAGCGAGGCGATGCCGATCTTGAGGTGATCGTTGACGTAGGTTTCGTCGATCTGTTTGTCGCTCGCGGCGGTCTTGATGCCTTCGGGCGTCATCGGTTGGTCGGACACGAGCAGGAGGGCGCCGGTCGCGATCTCGTTATAAAAACCGGTGATGAAAATCGTGGCTGTCTCCATATCGATCGCGAGGGCCCGGATTTTTTTTAAATATTCTTTGAAGACCTCGTCGTGTTCCCAGACGCGCCGGTTGGTGGTGTAGACGGTGCCGGTCCAGTAATCGCGCGAGAAATCGCGGATGGTGGTCGAGATGGCTTTTTGGAGTGCGAACGCAGGGAGCGAGGGCACCTCGGGAGGGAAGTAGTCGTTGCTCGTGCCCTCGCCGCGGATGGCGGCGATGGGGAGGATCAAGTCGCCGAGCTCGGCACGGTGCTTGAGTCCGCCGCATTTGCCGAGGAAGAGGACGGCCTTGGGTTGGATCGCGCTGAGGAGATCCATCACGGTGGCAGCGGTGGCGCTGCCCATGCCAAAATTAATGATCGTGATTTCGCCGGAGGTGGCGCTGGGCATCGGCTTGTCTTGGCCGCAGATGGGAACGCGGTGCCACTCGGCGAAGAGGTGGACGTAGCGATCGAAATTAGTGAGGAGAATGTAGTCGCCGAATTCCTTGAGCGGGACGCCCGTGTAACGCGGCAGCCAGTTTTCGACGATGTCCTTGCGTGATTTCATAGAGCGAGTTTTGCCCACGGAACACACGGAAGACACGGAAAAAGATGCGGCCTGGCGGGTGGGTGCGGGACGTCTGCCCGGCAGCATCGGCACGGCAGCATCGGCAGAGCTTGCAGACCCGCGGCGCGCGCTCCTCGATGGGGAGCATGAATGTGTTGCGTGATGATGGCAGGACGGAAAAGCGGACATGAATGCCCATCAACGGGCTATGGCCGGAGGAGTCGTGTGGGCTGCTTGGGTGGCGTGGCGCGTGCCGAGTTTTCAGCACGAGGCGTGGGCGCAAGGTTTGTTGTTGTTCGCGGCGCTCGTGTTGGTGCCGTTGGTGTTGGAACTGGCGGCGGAGAACGATGCAGCCGGACGGGTGACGTGGTGGGTGGGGTGGACGCGCGTGGCGCAATTGCCAGCGGCCGGGTTGCTCGCGTGGGCGTGTGCGCTGCCGGCGGGAGGAGCGGCGGCGCTGGCGGCGGTGCCGTGGGTGGTGGTGTGCGGAATGATGGCGACGACCGGGTGGTTGCGGGTGAGGCATGGTGGCTGGCGGCGGCCGTTTGACCGATTGTGCGGAGACGCGGCGTTTATCTTTCTAGGGGTCGGCGGTGCGTGGGTGTTTGCCGATCGGGCGGGACATCGGCCGCTGGGATGTGACGAAACGATCGTGGCGCTAACAGCGGTGCATTTTCATTTCGCAGGATTGTTGCTGCCGTTGTCGGCGGGGCTGACGGTGCGGGCGTTTCCGGAATCGCGGCTCGCGACGCGGGCGGCGGTGGGTGCGCTGCTGGGGGTGCCGGCCGTGGCGGTGGGCATCATCCTGACGCAACTCGGCTGGGGTCCAGCCTTCGAGTCAGCCGCGGGATGCGGACTCGCGCTGGCGGGTGGGGCCGTGGCGGTGCTGCACGTGCGGTTGGCGATGGAGACGAAGACGGGAACAGGGTTGCAGCGTAGCTTGTTTTTCGTGGCGGGCGTATCGCTGTTTTTCGCGATGACGCTGGCGGCTGCCTACGCGGCGCGCGGGTTTTCCGTCACGCCGATGCCCTGGCTCACAGTGCCGTGGATGCGCGCCGTGCATGGCACGGTCAACGCACTCGGCTTCGGGCTGTGTGGAGTGTTGGCGTGGGGCCGGGCGTGGCGGTAAAGGGGATCAGAAGGGAACGCTCCTGGTCTTCGCCCATGGGTGAAACGTGGTCAGCCCCACGGCTCAACGTCGACGGAAACAATCGCTGGAACTGCCCATGGCAGACGAGTACCCGCTCCGGCGACACGTTTGAACGAACCCTTCACCTCAAACCCTCGAGCTGACCCGTTCGGCCTTTCTGAGGCCGGATGAGAAAAAATTATTTAGGGGAGGGTACGAAATGCTCCGTATTCGTCACACAGGCCGCCTTGAATTCCCGATACTCGAACACTAGCTACGTCCTGTTGTTTTCATAAAGTTTCAGCGGAAGATGCGACTATGATCCGAAATTTTCTTATCCTCACTTTTTTCCCGAGTTCACTCGGTTTCCGTGCTTTCATTTTGGCGCTCAGCTTCCTCCTTGGTCTCGCCCGATCTGCCGGCGCCAATGATGCTCCCCCGCCGATCGTATTTGTGCACGGTAATGGTGACACCGCCGCACTTTGGCTGACCACGGTTTGGCGCTTCGAGACCAACGGCTGGCCCAGAGATCGCCTTCACGCGCTCGATCTCCCATGGCCACTCGCCCGGGACGACGATGCCGTCACGCAGCCCGCCCGTAGTTCTGCGACCGAGCTGGCCCGTCACCTCCAGGCCGAGGTCACACGCGTTTCGCGGCTGCACGGAGGCGCGAAAGTCGTGATGGTCGGAAATTCCCGCGGCGGTCTCGCCATCCGCAACTACATTGCGAATTTTGACGGCGCGGCCTTGGTTTCCCACGCCATACTCGGAGGCACGCCCAATCACGGCGTTTGGGCCAATGCCGCCCTGCGACCCGGCAGCGAATTTAATGGAGCAGGCCCCTTCCTCACGGCGTTGAATTCCCCGGCGGGTGCCGCGCCAGGAACTGAAGTTACGTCGGGCGTGCAGTGGCTGACCATCCGCTCGGACAAAAACGACAAATTTGCGCAACCTGACGGCGTCTGGATGGGCGCCAAGGGCATGGCAACCGGCGTAAGCTACGACGGCCCTGCTCTGCGTGGCGCGATCAACGTTATCCTGCCAGATCGCGATCACCGCGAGGTCAGCTACCATGCCGAAGCATTCGTAGAGACCTACCGTTTCGTGACCGGTCGTGCTCCGGCCACCACCGCGATCGGTTCCGAAGCCGGCGTCACTTTAAGCGGCACCGTCACGGGTTTCGCTGCGGGCGGCCAGACTAATTTGCCCGTGCCAGGCTCGACGGTGGAGATCTTCGCGGTCGAGCCCGCCACCGGCGGGCGACTCGGTCCAGCGAACTACCAAGTGACCGTAGGCGACAACGGACACTGGGGTCCTTTCAGAACCAATTCTCGCACCTATCTTGAATTCGTGATTACCGCTCCCGGCCACGCCATCACTCATATTTATCGCACGCCATTCCCGCGTTCGAGCGACCTGATCCATCTCCGAGCTGAGCGCCCCCTCAAACCCGAGGGTCGCCCCGCCGTGCTCATCAACCTGAGCCGGCCGCGGGGATACTTCGGCCTGCCCCGCGATGAGATAATTCTGGATGGAAAAAACCCTCCCGCAGGAATTCCTCAGGGAGTAGCCGGGGTGTCGACGGTCCGGCTCGAACTTACCGAGGGTGCCGGGCGCCCCGTGGCTGCTAGCTTTCATTCCGGAATCATCCGCGAGCAGCTCACGGGTGCAGCTTGGCCAGCCGCAGAGAACCGGATCGTTGTCCTAGAACTTCATTACTGATTTTGGGGCGTTGGGTCACCGTTGGGTGTCGCGCAAGTAAATTTGCGGTTACAGGAGGCCCTGCGCGTTGACGGAGTGCATCAGGAGTTCCCCTTTCGAATTCTCCATCACACCATGTCCAAATCATACGCCCTCGTGTTACTGTCTGCCATTGCGATGCTGCCCGTCGTGCTAACCGGCGCCGAAGTCGTGGCGCTCGATAAATTTGTAGTTACCTCGCAAAAGCGCACGGAGGAAATCAAGAACGTGCCCATCGCCGTCACCGCCTACACCGGTGACTTTCTTAGCCGCCTAGGCGTTGGCTCCTTTAAAGATCTCGCGCCGTATGTGCCCGGGCTCTTCATTCAAGAGCAGTCGCCCAATAATCCAGGCATCAATGTCCGAGGCGTGACGACCGACAGTGGTAATCCTAGCCAAGAAACGCGCGTTTCCATTTTTCAGGATGGTGTTTCCATCAGCCGTTCCCGCGGCAGCGTGGTTGAGCTCTTCGACCTCGAACGTGTCGAGGTGCTGAAGGGCCCCCAAGGCACTCTGTTTGGTCGCGGCGCTCAGATCGGCGCCGTTTCCCTGATACAGAATAAGGCCCAGAACGCTACCCTCGGTCAATTCACCGCCGGCTTTGGCAATCTCGGGAAAATCGAAGCTGCGGGTACATACAATACCGTGCTCGCCCCGAACCAACTATTTGCTCGCGTCGCGTTTTCCTACGTGGACCGCGAGGGCTCGATTGAAAACGTCGCGGATGGCTCTGATCTCAACGGTAAAAACACTCTCGGGATCCGCACGAGCCTGCGCTGGCAACCTACCCCAGCAACCACCGCCGATTTTATCGTCAATTACCAGCGCGACCAACCGCCCGGCACCGCTTTCAAGAGCGGCACATTCGCACCTCGCGGCGGCAACACCCGGCCCTTCGACACGGCAGAGCTCAACCGGGGCGAGGAACTCCGCATTGATCGCACCGTCGTGGGGCTGACCGGAATTGTTAATCACGATATCAACGACGCTCTCACGCTCACCAGCATCACAGGCTATCGAGATTTCGACTCCTTCGAAGCCTTCGACGCCGACGGCACGCGGCTCAATATCTTGGAATTCGCCGAGGATTATCTTGGCGAGCAACTCAGCCAGGAACTCCGTATCAGCTACGATACCCGCGGCCATTTTCGTGGTTTCGCTGGCGTCAGCTACTTTGATGAAAAAGGCTCCGCGCGGGTGCCTTTCTACACCGATGAACGCCAGCTGGCCGCCTTTCTCCTCCGCGGTGCGGGTGTGCCCGTCTTCAATGCTGACGGCACGCCAAATGCGAGCCTGACCGCTAGCCCGGTTTCCGGTGCTCCGCTTCGCGCGTACAACCGCGAAGAATACACGCAGACTGGAGCGACCCAAGCTTTCGACGTTTTCGTTGATGGCACCTATAAAGTCACCGATCGTCTAGAAGTCTCCGCCGGCTTCCGCACTACGTTCGAAGACATCACCACAGGCTACCAGGTGATCAACGCCCTCACACCGGCAGGCTTTCCCACCAGCGCCGCCAATTTACCCAATACCCTCTTCGCTCCGACCAACGGACTGATCCAAGCCTCACGCGATTATAATTCCTGGGTGTCCCGCGCGGTCGCCCGATACAAGATTAACTCCGATATCAACGCCTTCGCCAGCGCCTCACGCGGCCGCCGGCCCGACACGCTCCTCATCTCATTCGTCGGCGGGCGTTACGTGCCCGTCGAACTCAAAGAGGAAATCGTCTGGAACTACGAGGTCGGCCTGAAAGGCACGCTGCTCCAAAACCGCCTCAACTGGAGCGCTTCGGTTTTCCATTACGACTACGCCAACTTCCAAAGCACCGCCGTAAATCCGACTCCGCCGCCGCTGACGACAACCGTAGATGCCGGCAACGCGACCGGGGAAGGCTTCGAATTCAGCTTTCAAGGCGTGCTCAATCCGTTCGTCACCGCCTTCGGCACCTTCGGCTACACGGATGCGACCTTCGACGACATCAACGACCGCGGCCAGCGCCAACAACTCGCCGGCAACACCTTCCGGCTTACCTCACGTCGTACCTATGGCCTCGGCGCCACTTTCTCCCACTCACTCGGCTCCCTCGGTCGTTTTCAGCTAACGCCGAGCTATCAATACAAGTCGAAGCACTTCTTCGATGACAACAATGCCAACTTCGGCGGCATCCTCAGCCAGGACGGCTTCGGGCTCTGCAATGTTCGCGCCGCTTTCCTCCCCCAAGGTAGCCGCTGGGAGGTTGTCGCCTACGTCGATAATCTCCTCGGCAAAGACTATATCATCGACGCCGGAAACACCGGTGGAGGCTTCGGCATCCCCACCTTTATTGCCGGCGATCCCCGACTCTTCGGCGTTCGCGCGACATTCCGTTTCTAATGCTCTCACTCGGCGCCCGATGAAACGGCTGATCCTCACGGCCATCGCCTGCCTCCTCGGCTTGCCCGCTAGCCTCCTCGCGGCCAAGCCCCTCGTCATCGCTCATCGGGGCGCTTCTGGTTATTTGCCCGAGCATACCCTCGAATCCGCCGCTTACGCCCACGCGCTCGGCGCGGATTATATCGAGCAGGATGTTGTCATGTCCCGCGACGGTACGTTGGTCGTTCTCCACGATATCCATTTGGAAACCACGACCGATGTGGCCGCGCGCTTCCCGGACCGTAAACGCCCCGACGGAAGCTTCTACGCTCTCGACTTCACGTGGGAAGAGTTGCGCTCTCTCCGCGTCAGCGAGCGCTTCGATCCGAAGACCGGCGCAGCGGTTTTCCCGCGCCGGTTTCCTGTCGTTGCGGGTGCATTCCGACTCTGCACATTGGAGGAGCAGATCGCCCTGATCTCCGGGCTCAATCGCGCCACCGGCCTGACGACTGGCCTCTACGTCGAATTCAAGGACCCCGCCTTTCACAAAAAAGAGGGCCGCGATCTGGGTGCCGCGTTGCTCGAGGTTTTAGGCCGGCACGGCTACGACGATCCTGCGGACCGCATCTTCGTGCAGTGTTTCGATCCGCTCGCCCTCAAGCGGCTGCGAACCGAATTGCGGACGCGCCTGCCACTGGTCCAATTGCTTGGTGACAACGCGTGGGGAGAGTCTCCCGCCGACTACAACGCGATGCGCACGCCGGCCGGTCTCAAAGAAATCGCGACCTACGCCCAAGGCATCGGACCCCACCTTGGACAAATTGTATCCGGCCGCGCGGCCGACGGAAAACCGCAGCTCACGTCATTGGTTTCCGATGCGCATCGAGAGGGACTCTTAGTTCATCCCTACACGTTTCGCGCCGATACTTTACCGGCGGGTATTCCCGATATCGCTGGGTTGCTCGACCTCTTTTTGGTTCAAGCAGGCATAGACGGCTTCTTCATCGATCAGCCCGACGCTGGTGTGCGCGCGGTCACCGCGCTCCCGCTCAAAACCGAGGGCAACCACCGCAAGCGTTGAAAGCTGGGTGCGGAAATGGGGGGCAGTTGAGCGCTTGAAAATGGGCTCAGGTTGATAATTTTTCACCGCCGCCGCGCAGCGCACGCAGCCGACCTAAACGGCGAAGACGTGCAAGGCCTCGCGAAAAACCGCAAACGAGCCCGCTAGGGAAATCCGCATCCCAGTCTGATGGCTCGTCGCGACGAGTGCAAAGAATGCGTCCCTGCCGATCGGCGTTTTTTCCGGCCCGTCAGTCCGCGGGTCGAGGACGAGTGGCTGTCACCGGCAGCACTGGTTTTTTTGTCATAATGATTTTTTTCTTGGTGACGGTCGCAACGCCGTCGAGCACTGAACCCCTATGCGTTCCGCCGTCACACTCTCGCTCGTTCCTCAGGCTAGGGGAGGTCCTTTTGTCTATTGGGACGGCATGGACGATGCGTGCGCGCAGGCCGCCGCTCTCGGATTTGATGCAGTGGAGATTTTCCCGCCGAACGCCGCCGCGCTCGATATCGCCGCCGTGCGCACCGTCGTGATGAAGCATCATCTTGCCGTTGCGGCTGTGGGCACCGGCGGCGGCTGGGTCGTTGAAAAACTCACGCTCACCCACCCGGATGTCGCCGTGCGGCAGCGCGCCCGGGACTTTATCCGTTCGATCATCGACGTCGCAGGGGCGCTCGGTGCCCCCGCCATTATCGGTTCGATGCAAGGCCGTTGGGATGCCGCCACCGGTGTCACCCGCGAGCAGGCGCTCGCGTGGCTCTCAGAGGCACTCGCGGATCTCGGCGCGCAGGCGTCGCCGCACGGCGTCCCGCTGCTCTACGAGCCGCTCAATCGTTACGAGACCAATCTTTTTAACCGCATCGGCGACACCGCTGCGTGGTTGCGGGCGCAGCGGCTTCCCAACGTCCGCGTGCTGGCTGATCTGTTCCACATGAATATCGAGGAGGCCGACTCTGCGGCGGCGTTGCGCGAGGCCGGCGACCTCGTGGGGCACGTTCACTTTGCCGACTCCAATCGCCGCGCGATCGGCTTTGGCCAGACGAACGTCGCGCCGATCATCGCAGCGCTGCGCGCCATCGGCTACCAAGGCTATCTTTCAGCGGAGATATTACCTCTGCCCGACGCTCGCTCCGCAGCGGCTCAGACCATCCACGCCTTCAAGCAGGCCCTCGCGTCCCTCTGATATTCCCATGCTCAAGACCACGCTCACGCACCCCGATATTCTGCGCGTCATTGCGCGGGCCGGCCATCATGCGAAAATCCTCATCGCTGACGGCAACTATCCCGCCTCCACCAAGCGCGGCCCGCAGGCTGAACTCATCTCGCTGAACTTATCGCCCGGCGTCGTCACGGTCGCGCAGGTCCTGCGCGCACTCCTCAGTGCGGTCCCGGTCGATCGCGTCAACACCATGGGCATACCGCCCGACGATCCCTACGCGAAATTCGGCGAGCCGCCGGCTTGGGCCGAGTATCGGAGTATTTTGGACGAGACCGGTGCCCGGGCCGATGGCGGCGCACCGCTGGCGCTCGAACCGATTCTGAAATGGGATTTTTATAAGCAGGTCGAAAGTCCCGATCATGTTCTCACCGTCCAGACTGCCGACCGGGCGCTGTGGGCCAACGTGCTCCTCACCGTCGGCTGCCGGACTGACTAAGAAACTAATTCCTTTCCCCCCATGCAAACCCGCCGTCTCGGTCAGACTGATCTCCACGTCCCTGTCCTCAGTTTTGGTGCCAGTTCACTCGGCGCGGAGTTTCGCAGCGTCACCCTCGACGAGGCGCTCGGCAGCGTGCGCGTCGCGCTCGAAAATGGGCTTTCGCTCATCGACACGTCGCCGTTCTACGGCCGCGGCATGAGCGAGGTCCTCCTCGGCATCGCGCTCAAAGGTGTGCCGCGCGACAGCTTCACACTCTGCACCAAGCTGGGGCGTTACGACCTCCCTCATTTCGACTTCTCTGCCAAACGCGTCGCCGAGAGCGTGGACGTTTCCCTGCATCGCCTCGGCACCGACCATCTCGACATCATCCTGTGTCACGACATCGAGTTCGTGCCGATGCAGCAAATCGTCGACGAGACGATCCCCGCGCTGCGCAAAATCCAAAAGGCCGGAAAAGCCCGCTACATCGGGTTCAGCGGTTACCCGATGAAAATTTTCAAGTTCATCCTTGAGCAGACGAGCGTCGACTGCGTGCTCAGCTATAACCAATACACGCTGCAAAACACGCGCTTCGCCGACGAGGCTGTGCCCTATCTGATTTCGAAAAATGTCGGGGTGATGTCCGCCGGACCGTTCAGTGCGCGCCTGCTCACGAACGCTCCCTTGCCGGTGTGGCTTAAGGAACCCGAAACCGTGAAGGCCGCCGCCCGCGCTGCCGCCGCGCATTGCGCGAGCCGCGGTTCGGACATTGCAAAACTCGCGCTCCAATTCTCCCTCGCGAATCCCAACATCGCCACGACCGTCGCCGGTAGCGCGAATCCGCACAACATTCGCAATTGGGCCAAGTGGGCCTCCGAGCCGATCGACCACGAGCTCCTCGCCGAGGTGCAGGCCATTTTTGCTCCGGTGAAAAACCTCGGGCATAAAGAGGGCTTGCCGGAAAATAACTGATTTTGAAAACGCTCGTCGTCTGCACGTCGGCGTATCCTCATCGCGCCGCACCCCGGTCTCTCCCCGTCGCTCTCCAGATATTCCGATGAAAGCCATTCTCCTCGAAAAACCGCTCACCCTCCGTCCACTCGATTTGCCCGAGCCCGCCGCACTCGCGCCCGGTGAGGCGCTCGTGCGTGTGCATCGCATCGGGATTTGCGGTTCCGATTACGGGGGGTATCTCGGCAAAATGCCGTTCTACTCCTATCCGCGCATTCCTGGGCACGAGCTCGGCGTCGAAGTGCTCGCGGTCGGTGAGGGTGTGACGAACGTCCGGCCCGGTGACCGCTGCTCGGTGGAGCCCTATATCAACTGCCAGCGTTGCTACTCTTGCCGACGCGGCCTCACCAACTGCTGCGAACAGCACCAGACGCTCGGCGTGATGTGCGACGGCGGTATGTGCGAACGTGTTAACCTTCCTGCGCGCAAGCTCCACGTCTCAACGAAACTCAGCTACGAGCAGCTCGCTCTGGTCGAGACGCTGGGCATCGGTTGTCACGCCGTTGACCGCGCTGGCGTGAAGGCCGGGGAAAATGTGCTGATCATCGGCGCGGGCCCCATCGGCCTCAGCGCGCTCGAGTTTGTTAAGGTCGCCGGTGCTACCGCCATTGTGATGGATGTGAACGCCGCGCGCCTCACGTTCTGCCGCGATCGCATGGGTGTCGCTCACACCATCGTCGCGCGCGGTGACGGCTCCGAACTCGCCGCGCTCAGCACGATCACGAACGGCCAACTCGCCGATGTCGTGATCGACGCCACCGGCAGCAACAAATCAATGAGCCACGCGCTGAACTATTGCGCTTTCGGCGCCCGCCTCATTTTCGTGGGCATCACCCAGCAGGAAATCCAGTTTCCTCACGCACCGGCGCTCCACCGCCGCGAACTCACGATCATGGGCTCCCGCAACGCCCTCACGCGTGACTTCGCCCGCATCATTAGTCTGATCGAGGAGGGCACCATCGACACGGGGCCGTGGATTACCCATCGCGCAAGTTTTGACGATCTGATCGCCGAGTTTCCCACCTGGCTGAAACCCGAGACCGGCGTGATCAAGGCAATCGTGGCAGTGACGTAGTCGGGCCCGACTGCGCGCAGTTTTTCAGTGGCTCTGCCATGCTGATGAACTGGTCGTGCCGGGAAGGTTAGTAGAACACCGTGCGATCGAGGCTCCGATATTGAATCGCTTCAAGGAGGTGAGGAGCCTCGATCTTCTCGGTGGCGGCGAGATCCGCGATCGTGCGGGCAACTTTCAGGATGCGATCGTAGGCGCGCGCGGAGAGGCTGAGTTGCTCCATCGCCTGCTGCAGTAAATCGCCGAGCGTGGAGTCGATCGCGCAATGTTTGCGGATGTGCGCGTTGGTCATGCGCGCGTTGGCGGTGACTTTCGTGCCGGAAAATCGCTGCTGCTGCCGTCCCCTTGCGGCTTGGACGCGGTCGCGCAGCGGGGCGGAGGGCTCGCCCAGTTTTTCGTTGCGCAACTCGGCGATCGATAAGGCCGGGGCTTCGATGTGAATGTCGATACGGTCGAGTAATGGTCCGCTGATACGCGCGCGATAGCGCTGAATTTCACCGGGTGAGCAGCGACATTCGTGACGAGAGTCACCCAAGTATCCGCATTTGCAGGGATTCATCGCGGCGACGAGCATGAATGCGCACGGCAGGGTAACCTTGCCGGCACTACGCGAGATGGTGACATCGCCGTCTTCGAGGGGTTGGCGGAGGACCTCGAGTGCAGACCGTTTGAACTCGGGTAGTTCGTCGAGGAAGAGCACGCCGTGATGCGCGAGGGAAATTTCCCCGGGGCCCGGAATGGTACCCCCGCCGAGTAGTGCGACATCGGAAACCGTGTGGTGTGGCGAGCGAAAGGGACGTGCCCCCCACGTCATCTCTCCGCTGATCGTGCGGCCGGCCGCGGAGTGGATGCTGAGGATCTCGAGATGTTCATCGAGTGTGGGGGCGGGCATCACGGTGGGAATCCGTTTTGCGACCATGGACTTCCCGGAACCGGGCGGTCCGATCATTAGAATATTATGTGAACCCGCGACGGCGACCTCGACGGCGCGACGAAGAGCGTGCTGACCTTTGATCTCGGAAAAATCCGCCGCGCCATCCGCGGCGGTAGCGCTCGCGCGTCGGCGTGCGGCCTTGGGATCGAGTGGCGTCAGCGGTCGCTCTCCGCTCAGAAAGCGTACGGCGCTGTCCAAGGAAGCTACGGCGTAAACTTCCACACCCTCAACCAGTGCGGCTTCCTCGGCAGACAGGGCTGGAAGGAGCAAGCCGCGTTTGCCGAGTGACCGTGCGAGGCGGGCCATCGCGAGGGCTCCGCGCACCGGCCGCGTTGCGCCGGAAAGGCTGAGTTCGCCGGCGATGAGCCAGTCGGCGAGATTGGCGGATTTGAGCTGACCGGTCGCGGCGAGGATGCCGAGCGCGATGGGCAGGTCGTAGAACGGGCCTTCTTTGCGCAGGTTGCCGGGGGCAAGGTTGATGGTCGTACGGGTGCGAGGCGGCTGGAACCCGCTGTTGTTGAGTGCGGTAAACACCCGGTCCGTCGATTCCTTCACTGCCGTGTCAGCGAGTCCCACGAGAAACCATTTGGGCTCGCCGGCTTCACCGGCGTTGACCTCGACGTGGACGAGTTCGGCGTCGATACCTTGGAGGGCGGCGGAGGTTATCGTCGCGAGCATGAGGCGCGACTTTTCTGCGGACTGGACGCGGCGCGAGTCACTTCTTCTTCAATTTAGGTGTCAACCTGACCGCGTTGCGCCGCTCAATTTCGGCGATGTTTTTCTCGACGGCTTCAAGATAGGCATTGGCTCCGTGGGGATAGGGCAGCGCCAGAAAGCGATAGACGGCTTGGCAATCACTCTCAAGTTTCGGTTGCACAAATTTCCGCCAGAACAGGGGCGTGCGCAGGGCGACGTCGCTCTCAGACTTAAACGCCCGACGCGAGGGAGGCAGATGGATGAAGTCGTCCGATTCCTTGAATTCGTGGAAAAGGATGCTCATTTCATCAGGATAGTCGGCGGCCGCCATCTGACCGAGATAGTCGGCGGTGGCGAGGGCGCATCCGATGATCCGCTCGAAGGGTTCGCAGATTTTTTGGCGGCTGATATCCTTCTTCTGTCCGGTGCAGTTGATGGCGCCAAGCACGGCATCGACCTCATGGTCGTTGGCGCCTAGGGTGGGTAAATAGGATGCGACAAACGCACAGCTGCGCAGCACGTGACAGTACGTGTATTTCGCGCCAGTGCCGCCGGTGTCGGAGCGAAGTTTCAGGTAGCCAGTGTCGTGGAGGAGGACCGCCGAGATACCGAGTTCGAACTGGCGGGCAGTCAGGCGGGGCTGAACTCCGGCGGCGTGTCGGCCGGCCAAAAGGAGCGTCATGCACACGGTCGCTTGGAGCGTATGCTCGAAGTCATGATAGCGCAGGTCGGCGGCGGCATAGTCGGGGTGCCGCCCGGAAAATAGCGTAACCATGTCCTGAAAAATTGTCTCTAGCCACGCCAAGCTGGCATCGGGATACAGTTCCGAAAATTTCTTTTCTACGAACACGGCGACGTTCGGCGCGTTCTTTGTATCTACGTAAGGAAAAATCGTCGGCGCGGGAGAAGTTTTTTTAAGTCGTCCCATAAAAAAGAGGGGGGGGGAGTCAGCTGCGGATACATGCCGATTAAGGATTTGCCGACTTGCTCAGCAAGCTCAAAGCTGGGTCATCTACTCTACAATCATCATATGATCGTCGGAATCACGGGAGGTATCGGCTGTGGTAAGTCGAAAGTGGGGCGTTTGTTTGAGCAACGGGGATTTTCCCTCATCGACTCGGATGCGCTCGTGCGGGAGCGCGTGCTGCCCTGTGCCGGCGTCGTCGCAGCGGTGCGCAGCCGGTACGGGACCGGCGTGCTAGCAGACGATGGCACGATCGACCGGGCCAAATTGGGTGTACACGTTTTTTCGCATGACGAGGAGCGGCGGTGGTTGGAAGACCTGACGCATCCGCTGGTGTTTGCGATTTGGCGCGAAGCGTTTGCGGCTCGTCCGGCCCAGCATTGGGTTGTGGAGGTTCCGCTGTTATTCGAGAAAGCTTTGGAGAATTGGTTTGATTTCACGGTATGCGTCGCCTGTTCTCCCGACCGACAACTCGCCCGACTGGAGCAACGCGGTCTTCCGCGCGGGCTCGCCGGGCAGCGAATCTCCAAGCAGCTGCCGTTGGTGCAGAAGATCGAGCGGTCTGACTTCGTCTTATGGAATGAGGGATCCCCCGATTTTCTGCAGGCCGAAGTCGATGCTCTGATCGAAGCCCTCACGTGTCAGTCTTGAAACCTCCTCTTGTCCCGTGCGTCTGACGCACGGGCTCCTCCCGTATTTCCACAGAATCCTCCATGGCCCTCACTCCTAAATCTGACGATAGTTCGTCCGCCGCCGCCGCCGCCGGCGGCGAAAACAAAAAAACGCGCCGCCCGAGCGCTCCTCGCGCGCGCAAGCCGAAAGCCGAAAAGAGCCCGAAACCGGCGAGTGCCGAGAAAGCACCGAAGGCCGAACCCGCTGAGCGGGCTCCCCGAGCCGAAAAATCTGCGCGAGTGGAGAAACCGATCCGCCCCGAGCGGGCGGAACGCCAAGTAAAGAATGTCTCGTCAGCCCAAGCTTCGACCCCCGAGTTCCGCTTCGAGGCTCCGGTTTCGGCGCCTGCTCCCATCCAGGCGCCTGCTCCCATCCAGGCACCTTTACCGGTAGCTCCGCGTGCTGAGCCCGCGCCCGCGCCAACGCCCGCGCCAACGCCCGCGCCAACATCAACGCCCACGCCGGCCTCTGAGCCGCAAGCTCGTGAAGGTGGCGGTGACCGGCGTTCAGACGGTGAAGCCCGCTCCGACGGTGTGACGCGGGAAGCATTTGTGCCCTCCGTGCAGACGGCCGCTCGCGACCAGTCCGCGCCTTCGAACCCAGGGGTGTCTGCTCCGAGCAGTGGTGCCGGCAACGGTGGCGGCCAGCCTCAGCAACAAGGCGCCGGGCGTGGGGAGTGGCAGGATCGTGGGGGAGGCGGACGTGATGCTTGGAAGCAAGGTAAGCGTAAACGTGGTCGCCACGGCAACGGTGGTGGTGGCTGGCAATCCGGTGGCGGCGGTGGCGGTGGCGGTCAAGCTCGCGAACCCTACCAACCGCATCCACCGCAGCCGGCGCCTCCGAGCACGACGCCCGTCTTCGGCGATCTGCCCAATCCTGCGCGCTTTAACGACCTCGCGGCCCTCGACGCGCTCGCGCAACAGCTTGCCGTCGGCACTGGCGATACACTTTGGGTCAACGAACTCTACGCCTTGCCGCTCGGTGAGCTCACGGCGTTTGCGCGCCGATTCGGCGTCGTGTTCGAAGGGGCCCCGAATCGTCGGCAACTGCTGACGCAGATTTTCACCACTGCCGGAGCCAACAACCGGGGTATCCGGGACCGTGGCTATATCGACGTGACGGATCGCGGCGCGTTTGTCGTGCATGAGCACGTCAATTACCGGCTCTACCCAGACGACCCTTATTTGCCGGAAAGCTTGGTCAAGCGCTACGGTCTCAAGCGCGGCCACAAGCTCGAGGTCGTGTTGCAAGCTCCGCAACCCGGTGAGCGTTGCCCGTCGGTGGTGGGCATCAGTTCGGTCATGGGTCTTGAGCCGGATCAGATCGCCAACGTCATACCGTTCGAGGAGCTGGTCCCTTATTATCCGCTCAAGCGGATTTTGTTGGAGTCGGAGGAGATCCATCCGAAGGACGTCTCGATGCGCGCGGTGGATATCCTCACGCCGATTGGTTTCGGTCAGCGCGGGCTGATCGTCGCGCCTCCCCGCACCGGCAAAACTGTTTTGCTTCAAAATATCGCAAACTCGATTTCGGCCAATAGCCCGGAGGTCAAACTGATCCTGTTGCTGATCGACGAACGCCCGGAGGAGGTCACGGATTTCAAGCGCCACACGAAGGGCGAGGTTGTCTCTTCAACCTTCGACGAAACGCCCGAGAGCCACATTCATTGCGCGGAGATGGTCATCGAGATTTGCCGGCGCCGCGTCGAACAAGGTGAGCATGTCGTGATTCTCCTCGACTCCATCACCCGCCTCGCCCGGGCCTACAACGCGCTCAGCGGCAATGGTGGGAAAACGATGTCCGGCGGACTCGAATCCAACGCCCTGCAGAAACCGAAACGCTTCTTTGGTTCGGCGCGTAACATCGAAGGTGGCGGGAGTCTCACGATCATCGCCAGCGCGCTGATCGACACGGGCTCACGCATGGATGAAATCATCTTCGAGGAGTTCAAGGGCACGGGTAATAGTGAACTCCACTTAGACCGCGGCCTCGTGGAGCGTCGGATTTTCCCGGCGATCAACATCGACCGGTCAGGGACCCGCAAAGAGGAGCTCATCTACCACCCCGAGGAACTGCAGCGTATTTACGGACTGCGGCGTGCCATGCAGGGCCTTGGTCCGATCGAGTCGATGGAGATGTTGATCACTCGGCTGAAGAAGACGAAGTCCAACGCCGAGTTCCTCCTCAGCCTCGCTCGCCAATAATCCTCCGCCCGCGCGATGACTCCCAGTACCCCGCCCCCCACCACCGCCACCGCCGCCGACGATTTTGTCATTCAGTTGGCCCTCGACCGCGGATTGCTGAGTCCGAGCCAGGTCGGGGCGGCCCGCGCGGTGGTCGCTGGTCACACCGATCTTGCGACGGCGACCCCGCGGCTGTTTGCGGTGCTGGTCGGGCAGGGGGCACTCAACGCTCGTCGCGTCGCTGCAATGCTCGCGGAAGAGTTCGGGATGCAGATGGCTCCGGACATGACGAACATGCGCGTGACCGGGGATACTCTTGACCTCGTGCCACGCGCCATTGCGGCCCGCTATCGCTTGCTCCCGCTGCAGCGGGAGGGCAATCGCCTCCGCGTCGCGATCGCCGATCCGCTCGATACCGACGGCATCGATGCGCTCAGTCATATCGTCAAGCTCACGATCGAGCCCGTCGTGGCGACTGCCGACGAAATCACCGATGCGATCAACCGATTCTACGGCAAGGACGCTAACTCCATCGACGACCTGCTCAACGATCTTTCGGTGACCGGCGGCGGGGGTGATGCCTCAGCAGTGACGACGGAGGCCAGCACGGCGGGCAAGGCGAGCAACACCGAGACCGACGGCCCGATCATCAAGCTGGTTCACCAGATCATGTTTGAGGCGATTCAGCGGCGTGCTTCGGACATCCATTTGGAGCCGCTTGAAAAGCGCTTCCGCGTCCGCTACCGGATCGATGGCGTCTTGCTCGAAGTCGAAAATCCACCCAAGCGCCTCCAGCTCTCGATTATTTCGCGGCTAAAGATCATGGCGAATATTTCGATCGCCGAGAAACGGATACCTCAAGACGGGCGCATCCAGATTTCCGTCGGGGGCAAGCAGCTCGATTTGCGCGTGTCCTCGCTGCCGACCGCCCATGGCGAGAGCATCGTAATGCGTATTCTGGACAAAGAAGGGCTCACGCTCGGCTTGCCGGAACTGGGCTTTTTCCGGGACGACGCCGCGACGTTCGAACGATTGATCGCGTTGCCCGACGGCATTCTGCTAGTGACCGGACCCACCGGCTCCGGCAAGACGACGACGCTCTACGGCTGCCTCCATTTTATCAACAAGCCCGACCGCAAGATCATCACGGTCGAGGATCCGGTCGAGTACCAGCTGAACGGTATCAATCAGGTGCCCGTGCGCCACGACGTGGGCATGACCTTTGCATCCGCCCTCCGCGCGATGCTGCGGCAGGCCCCGAACATCGTGATGGTCGGCGAAATTCGCGACCTGGAGACCGCCGAGATCGCGATCAACGCCTCGCTGACCGGCCACATGGTTTTTTCGACGCTGCACACCAATGATGCGCCGGGTGCGATCACGCGGCTCATCGATATCGGAGTGAAACCCTTTCTGGTGTCGACCTCGCTGCGCTGCGCGATGGCCCAGCGGCTCGTCCGCAAGATTTGTGCGAAGTGCAAGAAGCCGATGACGCCCACCGCCCAAGAGCTGCGCTCCCTGAACATCAATCCGGCGCAGGCCGCTACCGCGACGTTCGCCCAAGGCGAGGGCTGCGCCGGTTGCAATGCCACGGGCTACCGCGGTCGCATGGGCATTTTCGAGATTTTTGTGATCACCGAGGAAATTCAGAAAATGATTTACGAAGGTGCCGGCGGCGCGAGGCTGCGCGACCGGGCCCGTTCGGCCGGGATGCGGACCATGCGCGAGGATGGCACTCGTAAGGTGACCGCCGGTTTGACCACGATTGAAGAGGTCGTCTCGATCACGGTTGGTGACGCGAGTTAAGCCACGCCAACTGCAAGCGAGTCGCCCCATGAGCTATGAAATGAATGATCTGCTGGATCTGATGGTGGATCAAAGGGCGTCCGATCTCCACCTCCAGGTCGGCCAACCGCCGACGCTCCGTCTGAGCGGCAGCATGACGCCGATCGACGGTCCGCCAATCACGCCGAGCGATACGGAACGATTGATGCAAGCCATCACGCCTGATGCCCACATCAGCGACGTGAAGCTGAAGGGTGGCGCCGATTTCGCCTTCGCCTTTGGCGAGAAGGCGCGTTTCCGCGTGTCGGTGCTGAAGTCGAAAACCAACTACGGGATGGTGCTGCGGCAGATTCCTCAGAAGATATTGGGCCTTCGCGACATTGGACTGCCGGATAAATTCCGCGAACTGTTGAACCGTCCCCGCGGCCTGATTCTCGTCACCGGACCCACCGGATCGGGTAAGTCCACGACGCTCGCTTCGATGGTGAATTACATCAACGAAACGCGCGACGGCCATATCATCACGATCGAGGATCCCATCGAGTATTATCACGGCCATAAGCGGTGCATCGTGACGCAGCGCGAGGTGCCCGTGGATGTCCCCAGTTTTTCCGAAGCGATCCGCCGGGGGCTCCGGCAGGACCCTGATATCATTATGGTCGGTGAAATGAGGGACCTCGAGACGATCGAGGCGGCCGTCAGCGCGGCCGAGACGGGGCACTTGGTCTTTGGCACGCTGCATACGAACGGCGCGGCAAAGACGGTGGACCGCATCGTCGACGCCTTTCCGGCGGGCACGAAGGACATTATTCGCACGCAACTCGCTTCATCACTCGTGGGCGTCATCTCCCAAGTGCTTTGCAAAAAAGTTGGCGGCGGCCGGATCGCAGCCTACGAGATTATGGTCAATACGACCTCCATCGCTGCGCTGATTCGTGAAAACAAAACGTTTCGCATAACGTCGGATATCCAGACGGGAGCCCATCTCGGGATGATCACGTTGGACGCTCACCTGATGAGCTTGGTGAACCGTGAACTGGTGGCACCGGAAGAGGCGCTCCAAAAGGCGCAGGACACCAATCTGATGCGGGAAAATTTTATCAAGATGGGCTTGAACTTCCGCGAGATTTGAGTCCTTCCCTTCACCTCCACCCCGCCTGATGTTTCCGACTCACAGTCCCGCCATCTACGAGTTCCTGAAAGAGCACCGGCTCGTCGAGCAGGCGCAACTCGACGAACTCAATGAAGAACACAAGGCCACGGGTAAGCCGTTGGCCGACGTCGTCGTCGATCTCGGCATCATCGAGAAATCCTCCCTGCTTCACCGCATCGCCGAACACCTCGGCTACGATTATCTCGTGGAGCTTCCCGTCCAGTTTCCGGGCGAAGCCATTGCTGCAATCACGGGTAAGCTCGCGCGCGATTACGGGGTGATGCCGCTGAGCGCCGACGAGCAGAATATCGACCTTCTCGTCAGCGATCCGTTCAACTCGCAGGCCATCGACGACCTCACCTTCGCCCTGGGTCGCAATGTCCGGCTCTTTTTCGCGGACCCCGACAAGATCGATGTGCAGATCAAACAGCACTATGGTGAGGACGAGGCCAGCATCGACGACCTCCTGCAGGAAATCAATTCGGGCAGTCTGCCCACGGATGGGCGCGCTCTGTCCGAGCGCGACATCGAGTCGATGGCGGAGCAGACGCCGATCATTCGTTTCGTCAATCTCGTCATCGGCCAAGCCATCCGCGACAAGGCGAGCGACATCCACTTCGAGCCGTTTGAACACGAGTTCAAGATCCGCTATCGCATAGACGGTTCTCTTTACGAAATGGCGCCTCCCCCCAAGGCGCTGTCCCTGCCCATTCTGTCGCGGCTCAAGGTCTTGGCGTCGCTCAACATCGCCGAGCGCCGCATCCCGCAGGACGGACGCATCAAGATCAACATTGGTGGACGGCAGGTGGATCTGCGCGTCTCGACCTTGCCGACGCAATTTGGCGAGAGCGTGGTGCTGCGCGTGCTGGATCAGTCGGCGGTGCAGCTCGACATCTCGCAACTCGGTATGCCGCCGGACGTGTTTAACGGCATTCAGGAGATTGTTCGTCGCCCCAATGGTATTTTCATCGTCACGGGCCCGACCGGCTCCGGGAAAACGACCACGCTCTACAGCGGTCTGCGGATCATTAACACTGCGGACCTCAAGCTGCTCACCGCCGAGGACCCGGTTGAATACGAGATCGAAGGCATCATGCAGGTGCCGGTGAATCCGCTCGTCGGGCTCACGTTTGCCGCGGCGTTGCGCTCCTTCCTCCGCCAAGATCCCGATGTGATTATGGTCGGAGAAATCCGCGATCTGGAGACCGCGCAGATTGCCATCCAGGCATCGCTGACCGGTCACTTGGTGCTTTCGACGCTGCACACGAACGACTCCGCCGGCGCCGTCACGCGACTGGTGGACATGGGTGTGGAACCGTTTCTCATCGCGTCATCACTCGAGGCCGTGCTCGCCCAGCGCCTCGTGCGGCGCGTGTGTGTGCAGTGCCGCACGCCCTATACGCCGCCGCCGGATTTGTTGAAGCCACTCGCGATCTCGGCGGATAGCGTGGGCGACCGGCAGTTTTTTTACGGGAAAGGTTGTCCGACCTGCTCGCAGTCGGGCTATCGCGGGCGCCTCGGCATTTATGAATGGTTGCGCATGAGCGAGGCACTCCGCGACCTCATCGGCCAACGCGCATCCACGCTGGTGATCCGGCAGAAAGCGATTGAGCAGGGCATGCGCACGTTGCGGGATGACGGCCTGCGCGCGATCTTTGATGGACATACGTCAATCGAGGAAGTCATCAAATACACTTAACCCCATGGCGAAACTCTCCGTGCGCTCCGAGCCCGCCGCCCCTGTGCCGGCCACCTTTGCAGCCAAAGCGCCGCCGCGGCCTTCGACGGCTTTCAATAGTGGTGCCGCGCCCGCGAAAAAGAAACGCCGCCAGTTTGGCAACGTCACCAACGCGAAAGGCGTCGCGGTCTTTACTCGCCAGCTCGCCACATTGGTGAAGGCCGGGATGCCCATTCTGCGCAGTCTCGAGGTGTTGGCCCGACAGGAAAAACGGCCCGCGTTCAAAGACGTGCTTGAGACGATCGCCGACACGATTCGCTCGGGCGGAAATTTTTCCGACGGCCTCGCCGCAAACGGCAAGGTTTTTGACCGACTGTACATCAACATGGTGAAGGCGGGTGAGGCCGGCGGCGTGCTCGATACCGTTTTGGAACGTCTGTCGGTATTCATGGAGAAGGCGCAGAAAATCCAAGGCAAGGTGAAGTCTGCGATGATCTATCCGGCCGTGATCGTTTCGGTCGCGCTGGTGATTGTCTCGATCTTGATGATTTTCGTGGTGCCGAAATTCCAAGAAATTTTCACCGGTTTGCTCAAAGGGCAGCCGTTGCCCGCCCTCACTCAAGTGTTGTTGGACATAAGTAATTTCCTCAAGGACCAGTATCCCTTCGCGATCGGCGGCCTGATGGCAGCCTACTTTGGGTTCAAATTTTTCGCCCAGATGCGACTGGGCAAACGCCTGATCGATTGGTCGCTCATTCATATGCCGATTGTGGGCGATCTATTCCTGAAGGCGGCCATTGGCCGGTTTACGCGCACCTTCGGGACCTTGCTGTCGAGCGGCGTGCCCATTCTGCAAGCGTTGACGATTACTCGCGATACGAGTGGCAACGTCCACATCGCCGATGCGATCAACGCCGTCCATGACCGCGTGAAGGAAGGCGACAACGTCGCCAAGCCGCTGGAGTCGACGCGTATCTTCCCCGGCATGGTCACGAGTATGATCGAGGTGGGTGAGGAGACGGGTGCGCTGCCCGACATGTTAACCCGGATCGCCGACACTTATGACGAAGAAGTCGACACGGCGGTCGCTGGTCTGACGTCGATCATCGAGCCCATTATGATCGTGTTCATGGCGGTCATGGTCGGCACCATCGTCATCGCGCTGTTCTTGCCGCTCGTGAGCATTATTGAAAACTTGTCCTGACCACAATGCCGCCGGGCTGCTCAACGAGGCAGGCAGTGCGAACCAGCGTGCAAACTAGGCGAGTGGTTTTTTCGTCAGGAGTGGGGAGCTCAATCCGGGCAGGCGTTCGGAGAACTCATCGGTCTCTCCGGCCTGGCGCAGCGCGCGCTGGACCATCCCCATCTTCGCGTCGAGATTGTCGATCATGGACACAAACACGGCCTCGGGAGTCGCGGCATAGACGGCTGCGCCCCACTCGGGTTCGCCTTGGTGCGACAGAATAATATGCTCGAGGCGCTCCAGCAGATCGGGTGCAAGTTTGGTTTTCATACCGGCTTTGCGTGCGAGTTGGTAGCCGAGCACCACGTGCCCCTGGAGAATTCCGCGACGGCTGCGTTTGATGGCGAGGGTGCCCTCATATTCAATGACTTTTCCCGTATCATGTAAAAGGATGCCGGCCATCGCGAGGTCAGCGTGCACCTCGGGGTAGAGCGGGAGCAGGGCTCGGCAGGCGCGGGCCATGTGCGTCGTGTGCTCGAGCAGACCGTGGCGATAGGCGTGGTGCATTGCGACGGCGGCTGGAGCGCATTGGAAGTTCGCCCCGATGTCATCGAAAACGGCGCGCACCGTTGCCCGGAGATCGGCATGGCCAATGGCTTCGATAAACGTTTCGAACTCCGCCCAGAGCGTCACCGGGTTTTCCGGGGCAACTTCGACCAAGGTTTCGAGCAGACTTGAATCGTTGAGCTGTTCTTCGGAAAGTACGTCGGCACGGGCTATTTTCGGGGAGAGACGTCCTTGATAGTAGTCGATCTTTCCCTCGATGCGAACGACCGCTCCCTCACCGCCGGTCTTGATGATGTCGAAAGCGGGGCTGTCCGAAAAAATCGTGCATCCGAAAGAGCCGGTGCGGTCGCCGAGGTCCACGCTATAAAACGGATTGCCGTTTGAGGCGGTTTTCGAGGTGAGTTTTTTTACGAGGAGCAGACTCGCGAAGGGACGGCCGTTGGCTTCGGTGCCAGACGTCTTCAAGTCGCGGACAGTGGAAAGCATGGGCGAGTCAGGCATGGGATTTTACGAGTTGGGTATAGGGCTTGAAGAAAGGGTGCCGCACATCGCGGAGCAGTGAGTAATAAATCGTCTCGCTCGGCAGGACGTGCACGCCGGCGGCGCGCAGGGCCACGAGGCAGGCGGCGGAATCCTCGGGGTGCCGAGCGCCGATACAGTCACTGAGGAGCGTGACCTGCAAACCCTCCGCGAGTGCGGCGATCGCCGTCTGGTATACGCAGATGGGCGTCTCGATCCCGCAGAGCAAGAGATGCTCGACCCGTTGCTGCCGGACCAAGGCGTCGCAGATACCCTCATCGGCGAACGCGGAAAAACTTGTTTTTCCATGCGTCGCCGCACCCGGTGCCAGTGCGATTAACGCAGGGGCCGTGCCGCCTAGTTTCTGCGGAACCTGTTCGGTGAACGCCACGGGCAAACCGAGGCCGACTGCGGACGCGACGGCAAATTCGCAGCGCCGTTGCACGCGTCCTCCGTCGACGACCGCACGCAGGAAGACCGGCTGCAGGTCGATACAGAGGAGCAAGGTGCCGGTCGGTGGCTGAGGGGCGATCACGGGTAGTAGCGTTGGCGGGCTTTGACCTGAACTAAACGTTTTTCCGGCAAGATGTAGGCGGTCAGAGAGCCGCCCATCGCGCAGGAGGTATCGATGCCGAGGGACCACTTGAGTTTATAGATTTCGGGGCGCGAGGTGTGGCCGTAGACCACGAAGGGTGGACCGCTCCAGAAATCGGCCCAAGCGGGCGCGTCGGGTGCGTCGCCGCGCTTCGCCGCCCGGCCGTCTTGGTCGATTACCTGAATGCGAGTGACGATCTCGGCTGGCTGTTGTTGCCAGGCCACACCAGGGAGAAACCCCCCATGAACGAAGACCACGTTGAGCTCGGGCTCTTCAAACGTGAGCGGCATCGCCTCGAGGTATTTCCAGTCCTCTTCGCGCAACGTGGCATGGGTCTGCCGGTCACTTTCCCTTAGGTACTTGGGGGCTCCGGTGCGCCGATACTTGAGGAGACGCAATTCATGGTTGCCGAGTAGCGCCAAGGCCCGGCTCTCGCGGGCGAGGTCGATGACTTTGCAGCTATCGGGACCGCGATTGACGAGGTCTCCGAGCAGGACGAGACGGTCGTCCTTGGTGAGTTCGAGGCGAGTAAGCAGCTCGGCGAATTCGAGGTGGCAGCCATGGATGTCGCCGATGGCGATAAGTCTCCCGTTCATACGGCGGAAAAGTGCTAGCGTCCGCGGTAGGTGAGAGTAAACAAGAAAGCCTATGGAATTGCATCTGCAGCCGCTCGCTCCCGCCTGTGTCGTCTCCGGCGAGCCGTTTGTCGAGGGTGCGCGGGTCGCCTGTTTTCTTGTGAGGACGACGACGACGGAAGTGGTGCGTTATGACTTATTGGATGCGCAGTCGGGTAATTTCTCCCCCGAAGGATTTGTGGTGTGCCGCTGGGTGCATGTTTTCAAGCCGCGCAAGCTGGGCGAGAATGCCGACCGTGAGCTGAAGCTCACCGCGGAAAATCTGTTCGGGACCTTGGCGGATCCGCTGACGGAGCCCACTCCTGAAAGTACACGGCTGCTCCAGTTTCTTGCCCTGATGTTGGAGCGGAAGCGGATTTTGCGCCCCAAGGGCAGGTCGGCCGACCGTGAGCGAAATGTGTACGAGCACACCAAGACGAAGCTGCTGTATGAGGTGCCGCTGGGAGAGCTCACACCGGAATTCTTCGTGGCAGTGCAGGAGCAACTCAGTGTATTGGTCGGTTCGCCAAAACCCAAGAGCGACTCCGGGGGTGAGGCCGGACCGAGACAGGCTGCAGGCCGAACCGCCGATCAAACCACCCCCACCACCGCGGATATTTTCTGATCACACAGTCACGTTTCTCGCTAGAATGTTGGTTAGCCCCGCGAGAAATAGCCCAGATAGGCTGCAAGACACCAGCAGCCAAATAGACCGTGAAGAATGGCGCGCTCACAGGGCCCGCGTGCGCACGATGCGCAGCCTAAGGTCATCAAGAGTGCAAAGGCAGGCAGGGCGCCAATCATGTAAAAGGCTTTGATCGCGCAATAGTACGGCAGCGTGATCGCGTGGTGGAGCAGCGCTATTCCGTAGGCCCCTGCACCTGCTAGGACGACCAGCCAGATGGCCTCGGCGCGTCGCCACGCGCGGCGCGTCGCAGCGACGATCCCCGCGAGAATGGCGAGCGTTGGAATTAAAGCGAGCAGCACACCGGCGGCGATAAACCGGTGGTCCCAGCGTGGCGCGGCGACGGCAGCGGTGGCGGAACTCAGGTAACTGTCGGACCAAAATGTTGCATAGACGCCATCCCAAAAGCTGACGACTCCGGCATACACCGGTCGCTCGAATATTGTGCCAAAGGACCAGAAGTCGGCTGCGGTCCGGTAGCCGGGGTCCTGCCACCACGCAATGCCGCGCTCCAAGTCCCAGCCACCGACAAACGGACGCCCGAGATGGATTAAATTTCGAAGGTAATACCAGCCGGCGACGGCAGCGGCGATTCCCAGTACGATTACACCGATTTTCCCGGCGCGGGAAACCGCGCCGATCAAACCCGGAGCGTGAGTGATCGAGACGTAGCCAATCGCCACGACGATCGGCGCGACCATCAACACCGCGCTGATCTTGGTGAGTAGCGATAGGCCAAAAAGCAAACCGAGCCACACGGGCGTCCAGCGGATATCTTCCTTCGCGGCGGGAAACGTCAGTTGGAGTGCGGCGACGAATGTCGCGGCGCTCAGTACGCTAGCCAGTGGCTCGTTACCGACATACTGCGACAAATAAATGTTCATCGGAAGCAGGCCTCCGAAGAGCGTTCCGAGCATTTGCAGATCGTTGCGCCCGGGGAAAACGCGCCGACTAGCGCGGTAGCACAATTCGATCTGCACGAATCCGCAGCCGAGGGGGAGCAGTCGAAGTAGCAGCGCTACCGTGGCAGGTGTGGTGACACGTTCGAGCACGTGATAGAGAGGTACCGAGACCAGATAGTAAAGGGGCGACTGAAACATTTGCCATCCGTCCGTCGCGAGCGGCACTCGGTGATTTTTCAATAGAAACACAATATAGTCCAGATGGCCGCCGACATCGAAGCCCGCCGGGGCAGGAAGTTTCAGGATATTGTTCGCGCCCAGCACCACCCAACCACCGAGGACGATCCATCGGAGCGTCGCGGCCTGTCGAATGCGCGGCAAGGAGCCCGGACGTTGTGAAAAAAAATAGCTCGCACCGGCGACGATCGCGAAGACGGCCCCAAGCATCGCCGCGCACGATGCGAGGGAATGGAGCGGAGATTCAAACTCCCTCGCCAAGGGCACGTCCGCGCGATCCGTTGCCAGCCTGACCCGCTGCCAGACAATGCCGTCAACCGTGCTCTCCCAGGTGGTGTCGCTGTGTATCCCGAGGCTGGGCTGGTGCGCCCACACGGCGACGGGCCCATTTTCGTTCTGGGCAACAATAGTGAGTTGGTGGTCACCCTCGGTTAGGTAGGGCGCAAGCTGGATTCTCTGGGGGATTTTCCAGTTGAGGTCGCCGTTCGGTGGTGCGGTGACGACCTTACCGTCGACGAGCACCTTGAAGCGCTTCAAGGCCCGCACTTCGAGGACGGCGTCGTGGGCCGCGCTTTTCAATCTGAGGCCGATCCGAAAGGCCTGTTCTATGGTCCCCGCGCTCCGGGTCGCGAGGTTGAACGGCTCATCGTGGCGAATCCATTCTGCTCCGTCATGTGAACTCAGAAAAACGACGGAAGGATCGACCCGCGTCCGCCACCAAATCGAGGCGAGATAAGCGATCAGCAATGCTCCCGCCCCCAGCATAAAAAATCGTAAATAGTGGCGTCCCGTGGATTCGTCGGGTGGTGTGCTGACAGTTTCTACTACCGTAGACACGGGGCTCAGGATAGGCGCTGTCGCGAGAAGAGATGAATTCTTTTACCGTCGCACCGGGACGTCGCGCGCTGCGAGGTAGTCCTTCACTTGGGGAATCGTCAGCGTGCCGAAATGGAAGAGGCTCGCGGCGAGCACCGCGCTGGCGCGACCGGTGTCGAGCGCTTCGGCAAAATGGGCGAGGGTACCCGCGCCACCGCTGGCGATAACCGGAACGCTGACGGCGTCGCTGACGGCTCGGGTGAGCGCGCAGTCGTAGCCTGCTTGGGTGCCGTCGGCGTCCATGCTGGTGAGGAGAATTTCGCCGGCGCCGAGCGTGACGGCGTTTCGCGCCCACTCGACGGCGTTGAGCTCCGTGGGATTGCGTCCACCGTGGGTGTAAACGCGCCAAGACTGGCCGTCGGCCTCGCGCTTCGCGTCGATGGCGAGCACGATACACTGCGCGCCGAAGCGATTGGAGGCGTCGGCGATGAGCTGAGGGTTTTTGATCGCCGCCGTGTTGAGCGAAACCTTGTCCGCGCCGCTCTTCAG
>CAMCHO010000006.1 GCA_945874455.1 Opitutus sp. GAS368
GTGTGGGTCAAGGAGCCGGTCACCGTCACGAACCAGCTCAACAACGGCCAAGGCGCGCGCCAACGCACCGAGACGCGCACGGTCAACGCCACCGCCCAGAGCTTCTTCTTCAACGACCGACTGGTGACCACCGTCGGCTTCCGGCGCGATCGGCAGCGTTCCCGCACCAGCGCCGGCGCCTTCGTGAACCCTGCGACCGGTCTCGCCGATCTTGCCAATACCAACATTTTTGGCCCCGCCCAAGGCTTCGTCTCGCCCTCCGGCACGGTCATCAACCTGCCCGGTTGGGTCGAACAAGACGGCGATACCAAGACTTACGGTGCCGTGCTCAAGGCCACCAAATGGCTTAACGTCCATTTCAACAAATCGGACAGCTTCGCCCCCCAGGTCGTCCGCCAAGCGGTCGGGCTCGGAAATGTCCCGAATCCCCGAGGCTTCGCCACCGAATGGGGCGTAAGCGTCTCGGCCCTCCAAGGAAAACTCAATGTCCGCATCAACCGTTTCCAGACGAAGGAGCTCAACTCCCGCGGCAGCGAAGTCGGGACCCTCGGCAACCGCTACATCGACATGGAGGGCCGCCCCGATGGTTCGAACAACATTCAGCAGGCGTCGTTCCGCTTCTTTGCCACCAACATTGCCCGCGGCCGATTGATCGCTTCGGGCATCGCCAACCCGACCGACGCCCAACTCTTCCCCGTCGTGGCATCGCTGATGGCGCCCTACGGAGCCGACAAGGCCAAGAACGAGGAGTGGCTCACTCGCCTCATCTTCTCGGGCCCCAGCCAACCTCAGACGGTCGGCACCACCGACGTTTCTTCCGAGGGCTACGAATTCGAGGCCACCTACAATCCCACGCGCAACTGGCGCATCAAGTTCACTGGCTCGCAGACCCAAGCCCAAGACGATCGCGTCTCGCCCGAGATTTATGATTGGTGGCAGACGCGCATCCCCGTGTGGACCACCCTCCGTAGCGACATCACACCCGGCGACGGGAAGGGCCCCCTTTGGTGGAATACCCTTCCCCCAGGCGAAACGCGCACGCCTGAGACCCGTTACATCGGCGACCAATACGGCCCCTACTGGGCCGCCGCGACCAACGCCGGCCGCCCGCGCTCCCAGCTGCGCGAATACCGCGCCACGGGTCTCACCAATTACGATTTCACTGAAGGTCGGCTGAAAAACTTCAATGTTGGCGGGGCGTTCCGCTGGGAGAGCAAAGCGTCGATTGGTTTCGGCGCCGCACCGCCCGAGAAAACCGGCCCCTACACCGGCACCATCCTCTTCCTCGACAACAATAAACCCTACTGGGACAAGCCCCGCGCCTATTTTGATCTATCTGCGGGCTACAAGTTCAAGCTCTGGGGCGATAAAATCCGCGCCAAGGCTCAGCTGAACATCCGTGACGTCCTCGAGAACGGCCGCCTCCAGGCCGTGGGCGTCAACCCCGACGGCAATCCCTTCGCATACCGAATCATCAATCCCCGTCAGTTCATCTTCAGCACGACCTTCGATCTCTAATCCGTCCCGTCCTTACCGTCCTCACCCTGCCCCGCCCGTCGGAAGTCCGATCGGCGGGGCAGTTTTTTGAGCGCTCAATCCTCTCCGGCCAAACGTCCGCCCGTCTCGGACTTGCCGCGCCTCGCCGCTTACCTAGCGACGCACACGACCATCGCTGCCACCGCCCAGCCCAACCACTTGGCCTTCGCGTCGCCGTCAGGTTCCCGACCTGCTTCCCCCAACACGATCGCAGTGACAGCGCCGACACCGACACCCGCGCCAACCGCTCCCGCCGCCCCCTGTGCGGGGAAAAACTCCGCCGCCCACAGCGGGCCTCACGACTCCAGAATACTTGAGTCCAGATGCTGGATAATCAGCTCCTGCACCGTGGCCAAAAACAGGTAGCACATGAACGCCTTCCGCACCGGCTCAGCAAATTTCATCATGTCCACTTCGCCCGTTTCCAGCGCTTCGTCGCCCAGGGGCAGGAGAAAATGCTCGCGCACCCGCAGCCGCACCGCCGCACAGGCCCGCACGATCATCTCGGCGTTTTCCTCGTCAAACGCGACCACACCTTCGGTAAAAAATTCTCCGTCAAACAACGCGAGCAACAGCTCGACATCGCCGGACTGCGCCACGAGCAGCTCCGCCACCCAAGCGTCCCGAAACTCTTCGTCGAGATCCGTCAGCGTCAGTGGTGCGGCCAGACGCTCGCGCAGCCCGTCGCCGAGCTCGCGGATCACGTCCAACAAGGGAGCGACCACCGGCAGACTTAACTTGACCTCAATGCGCTTCATCGGATTCGAGCACCGCTGTGAGATGCCACTGTTGCAAAGCGAAAACGTAGGCCTCCGCCCGTTCGCGCAACCCCACCCACACCACCGACCGTCCGCCCTCGTGCACCTCCAGCATGTGCTTGCGGGCCGTCGGCTCGTCGAAACCGATGACTTTCTTAAACACGAGCACGACGTAAGACATCAGATTGACCGGATCATTCAGCACCACGACACGCCACACGCCATCGAGCTGAAGCTCGTTCTGCACGCTGTGCTTGGGAAGACTACTGGAGTAAATTTCGCTCACGGAGCGGTGAGTGAACACGCCGGAATCGCGTGCGCAAACGGAATTCTCTTTCCCAGCACAATCCCCAAGATTTTCTTGCCTCGACAGAATCCCGCGAACGGTAATTTGGAGTTAAATGACGCAGGCAGCTAAAAAACGGGGTCTCATGGCTCACTTACTCGCGGCTCTCGGCGCTGGGGGCCGGACTCGACCGCAGCCCTCGCCGGCGATTGTCCTGCTCCTCATCGCCATGACGATCACCGCCTACTGGGGTGTCGGCCAGTGCGGTTTCGTGAATCTGGATGACGACGCCTACGTCGAACACCAACCAATGGTGAATCAAGGCCTTCGTCCTGCGGCCATCGTCTGGGCATGGACCGCCGTGCATAGCAGTAACTGGCACCCGCTCACCTCCCTCGCCCACATCGTTGACTGCGACGTGTTCGGATTAAACCCTCTGCCGATGCACGGGGTGAGCGTGCTCTGGCACATCCTCAATACCGTGCTGGTCTACTTCGTCTGGAGAGCGTTGACCGGCGCGACGTGGCGTTCCGCCATCGTTGCCGCCTTGTTCGCTCTGCACCCTTTGCACGTCGAATCCGTCGCCTGGATTTCGGAGCGCAAAGACGTGATGAGTACTTTTTTCTGGTTAGTCGGACTCGCCCTCTATGTTGGCTACGTCCGACGCCCCAGCGTCATTCGCTACGCCTTAATCGCTCTCGCTCTGATTTTGGCACTGCTCGCCAAACCGATGGCCGTTACCTTCCCCTGCACCCTGCTGCTACTCGATCTTTGGCCCCTCCGGCGTTGGCCGAGCCTCGGATGGTGGATGCTGCTCAGAGAAAAAATCCCGCTCTTCGTCATCGTGTTCGCGCACAGCATCGCGACGTTCTTCGCCCAGCACTCGTCCGGAGCGGCTGATTTCGGTCAACGTTTCTCACTCGCTGACCGACTCGGCAACGCCGTGGTGGCTTATGTGCGCTATCTTGGAAAAACTTTTTGGCCGGACTCGCTCGCTCCGTTTTATCCGCATCCCGGCCAATGGCCTGCCTGGACCGTGGTTGGATCGTTAGCGGTGTTAGCGACGATCAGCATCGTGGCGTGGAGACTGCATCGAACCCACGGCTGGTTCGCTTTCGGTTGGTTATGGTTTCTCGGCACCCTCGTTCCCGTCATTGGAATCGTGCAGGTCGGCGCACAATCGATGGCTGACCGTTACACGTATGTTCCCCTCCTTGGCCTCTTCACCCTGATCGTCTGGGGAGCCGCCGCACTCGCCACGCATAGGCCGACACTGCGACGTGCCTTCATCGGCATGGCGATCGTCGCCGTGAGCTGCGGCGGGTTCCTGACCCAACAACAAGTATCGGCCTGGGAAAACAGCGTCAGCCTCTACGAACGCAGCATCGCAGCCGGACAAGATAACGCGACCGTCCGCTACCTGCTCGCAGTCGCCACTCAAGCGGCCGGTCGACCTGAAGCCGAGGCCGTCGCGCACTATCGACGCGCCTTGGCCTTCGAGCCCGACTACATCAACGCCTCCACCCAGCTCGCTATCCTCGCGATCAATCACCAACGAATCGACGAAGCCCGCCAGCTCCTGGAAGCAAACCGGCGCGCGCAACCTCTGAACCCCGGCGTTCACGTCAACCTAGGATCGTTTTTCTCCGGCCAGAATCAACGGGAAACGGCCATCGCTCATTTTAACACCGCGCTGCGGCTCAACCCCGGTCATCCCGATGCGCACCGCGAACTCGCCAAACTCGCCGTCACGGAACAGCGCTACGAGGACGCGATTGTTCACCTTGAGTCATTGGTCAAAGCCCTCCCCTGGGACCCGATCGCGCTCTGCGAGTTGGGCACGCTCCACGCCAATCTTCAGCGTTTCGAGCGCGCTCGGGTGTGCTTGGAGCGGGCCGTTTGGATTAATCCAAACTACCCGCCCGCGCGCGAGAATCTCCGGATCCTCCAAAGCCTGATGGACGCCAAGCGCTAGGCGATCGCCTGCAACCGCGCCTCCGTCACCGCCGCCGCCAGCTTCGCCTCGATCTCCGTCAACGGAACCTTGGCCACGTCTTTTTGCGCGCGCCATTTCATTTCAATGATACCGTCCTTCAAGCCCTTGCTGCCGATCGTCAGTCGCAGCGGAATCCCGATCAGATCGGCATCCTTAAACTTCACCCCAGGACGCTCGGGACGATCGTCGATGAGCACATCGGCCCCCGCACCTTCCGCTGCAGCGGCGAGTTTCTTCGCGAGATCCATCATCTCGGGCAGTTGCGGATCAAGCACACAGATCAGCACCTGAAACGGAGCGACATTCCACGGCCAGACGATGCCGTCGGCGTCGTGGCTTTGTTCGATCACCGCCTGCATCGTACGGCTGATGCCGATACCATAGCAGCCCATCACCATTAAATGCGACTGCTTCTGATCGTCGGTAAATACGGCCCCGAACTTTTCAGAATACTTGGTCCCGAGTTTGAAGATATGCCCCACCTCAATACCCCGACGGACCTTGAGCGGCTGACCGGACTTCGGATCGGGCTCACCGGGACGCACGCGGCGGAAATCACCAAACTGAGTCACCGCGAGATCGCGCGCGACGTTTACGTTGCGGACGTGGAAACCATCTTTATTCGCGCCGGTTGTGCCATTGCCAATCAAGCGGATCGCGTAGTCCGCGAAGATTCCCGCGAATGCGCTCGGATCCACGAGGGAGCCCTTGATGGCACCGAGGCTACCCGGCTTCGCTCCCATGACCGGAACAATCTCATCCGGCGTCGCGGGCCGGAAAAGCGTGAAGCCCAATGAACCCAATTTCGCCTCTTCCAATTCGTCACATCCGCGCAAGATCACCAGAAACGGTTTTCCGTCTCCCATGTAAACCAGCGTCTTGAACTGCTGATTGGCCGGCACTGAATAAGGGGCCGCCTCCAACGCCGCTATCGTCACTGCGCCAGGGGTCGCAAATTCCTCCAACGCTCCGCTCGGAGCCGCGTCCGCCAAATCCGCCGGCACCAGCGCGCTCGTCGCCTTCTCCCGATTCGCCGCGTAGCCGCTCTCTTCGTTGTAAATCACGTCATCGTCGCCGATTTCGGCCGGCACCATGAACTCGTGGGAAAAACTCCCGCCCATCACGCCGGTATCGGCCTCCACCGCGATGGCGTGCGCACCGATACGACGAAAAAACGCCGCGTACGCCGCCTTCATCGCCAGATAGCTCTTGATGGCCCCATCATCAGTGGTGTCGAACGAGTAGGCGTCCATCATCACGAACTCGCGTGCGCGCATCAGACCAAAACGCGGACGGATTTCGTTCCGAAACTTGGTCGCGATTTGGAAAAAATTCTTCGGCAAATCCCGGTAACTGGAAATCTCCTGCTTCACGAGCGGCGTAATGACCTCCTCGTGCGTCGGCCCGAGCACAAACTCCGGCTCCCGTGGCCCACGCTTGCCGTCGCCCGCAGTATCCGCGCGAAACATAATCTCACGCGCCGCCGCCCAACGCGGCCCCTGCTGCCAGTTTTCCACCGGATGGAGGTGGGGCATCTCGAGCTCGATGCCCCCGCCACGCTCGATCTCTTCCCGGCAGATTTGGGTGATCTTCTGCATCACCCGCAAACCGAGCGGCATATACGTATACAGACCGCCACCGAGTTTGCGCACGAGCCCCGCCCGCACGAGGAGCTTGTGCGACGCGATTTCGGCGTCAGCCGGACTTTCTTTCAACGTGGGGATAAAATATTGGGACCAGAGTTTCATGAAGTCGGGCAACGAAACACCCCGCGCGGGCCGGAGCAAATTTATTTGCGAGTCCGGGCTCTCGCCCGGTTAATACTAGGCTCACCTGATGCCTTCCGCACCCAACACTCGCCGCCCTTGGCCCATGAAGTGGATCGTGCTCACGATCGCGCTCGTGCTCGTGCCCTACACGTTTCTCACACTCCACTATCGCAAACCGGGGCCGGCCTATCGCCCCTATCAGGACGCTCAGGAGCGTGCCAATGTCGTGCGCCTGCTCTCCGCCGGCTACCAACGGATCACCCTCCCGGCCCAACGTCCTGCCGACCCAGCACGGGGCACCGCCACCGCGCCCACGCTGGCTGCCTTGGGCGGTCTCCCTTCGGCTTTGGTGGCGACCCTCGTGCAGCAACCACTGCTCCCCGCCGAAATCTTGGCCGTCACCGCCGCACCTGCCGTCAGCGCGCTCCTGCCCTACCCCATTCAGTTCACGTGCACCCTCCCCGACAACAAACAGCAACTCGCCGGGGCCGCGCTCTACATCAAAGATTCCGAGATTATTATCACGCCCGACTTCGAGCTGCTCGCCGGCGATCTGCTCGCGCGCTCGCGCGAGAGCGTCATTTTGCTGACCGTCCCAGCCGGCGCCCTCAAGGCCGGGTCGTATCGCATCACGCTCGCGGGCCAGCGCTCATCGCGCACGTGGGCTCTGCAAGTGCATTGACGTGCCGCGTGGCATCGTCGACAAATACCAGATCAACCACTGATGAGCACCGGTAACGGTAATCCCATGTCCTCCTCCGCTTCGTCCGCCAACGCGACGACGATCAAGCCCACGGACCTCCGCGGCATTCTCCAATACGTTCCGCGTTTTCAGGGACAAATTTTCATCATCGCAATCGACGGTGCCATCGTCGCCGACGAAAATTTCGGCAATCTGCTCGTCGATATCGCCGTCCTCCGTTCACTCGGCATTAAGGTCGTGCTGGTGCATGGCATCGGCCAGCAGATCGTCGAACTCGCGACCACCCGAAATATCCCCATCACCAATGCCGACGGCACCGGTATCACGGATCCGGTGACGCTCGACCTTGCGATTCGCGCCTCTTCCCGCGTTTCCCACGCCCTCGTGGAAGGCCTCACGCAAAACACACTGAAGTGCGCGACCACCAATGCAGTCCGGGCGCTGCCCCTCGGAATCATCAAAGGCGTCGACCAGCAACTCACCGGAAAAGTGGAGCGCATTGACCGCGATTTCCTCAGTGAGTTGATTGAAAAGCAGATCGTGCCCGTCGTATCACCCATCGGCTTCGGTCCCGACGGCAAATCCCTCCGCGTCAACTCCGACCTGCTCGCCGCCGAACTCGCCGAGGCCTTGCACGCGACTAAAATCATTTACCTGACACCCCAAGCCGGCCTCGAAATTGACGACGCGATCCGCCGGGACATCTCCATCGACGCGTTGCGCAAAATTCTCGAGAGCGAGCCGAGCCGCATCGCACCAGAGAGTCTCAGTAAGGCGCAACACGCCGTGAAGGCGATCGAGACCGGCACGCCTCGGGTACATGTACTGGACGGACGAGTCTTCGACGGCCTGCTCAACGAGATTTTCTCCAGCGATGGCGTCGGCTCGCTCGTTTACGGCAACGACTACCAGCAAATCCGCCAAGCGCGGAAGAGCGACGTGCGGCTCATCTACAATCTCACGCGCGCCGCCGTGCGTCGCGAGGAACTGATCAACCGCACGCAGCAGGCGATTGAAAAGAACATCGATCAATTCTTCGTCTTCGAGATCGACGAAAACATCATCGCCGTCGTCACCCTCTATTTCTACCCGGATAAACCGCAACTGGCCGAAGTCGGCTCGCTCTACGTCATGCCGTTCTATCACAACCGCGGCATCGGTAAGAAAATGGTCGAGTATGCGTGTATGCAGGCCAAACAACGCGGCGTAAAATCAGTCATCGCACTCTCTACCCAAAGCTTTGGTTTCTTCACGAACGTCGTGGGCTTTGCGGAGTCGACTAAAGATATCCTGCCCGATACCCGACTGAAACTCTACGAAGAGGGCGGTCGCAACGCCAAGGTCTTGGTGAAAATGCTTGGGTGAGCTTTATTCGCGATTCTCGCCAGCCTCGGAAATCAACCGCCAGCGAGGTCGTCGAACAGCGCAACGCCTGGGCTGCGTGTAAATTCCTTGGCCTCACCTCACCTCGGCCACCACTTGCACCTCGACCGTCGTCCCCCGTGGCAGACCATTCACCGCCACGGCCGCCCGGGCGTGTTTCCCAGCTTCGCCAAACACCGCGAGAAACAATTCGCTCGCGCCGTTGATCACCGCCGGGCTGTCCGAGAAATTGTCCACAGCATTCACGAAGCCGTTCACCATCACGATGCGGGTGACGTTTTCGAGTGAGCCGATCGCCGCTTTAATATTGGCGAGCGTATTGAGGGCACACACTTCGGCCGCCTTCTTCGCGGTCTCGACCGTCTGCTCCCTGCCGACTTGGCCAACGTGAGTCTGCTCGCCGTTAAAAACCGCAATGGTGCCCGCGCAATAAAGCAGGTTTCCCGTTCGCACCGTGGGTACGTAGGCACCGGCGGCGGCCGGCGGATTCGGGAGCGTGAGACCGAGCTGGGCGAGTTTGGCTTCAGGATTCATAAGGTCGATAGCCGCAGAGCCTCCAACATCCCTTCGACGAGGCAAAGTTTTTCAACGCGGCGACGCCGGCGGCAAAAACAGCGTCGTCGCGACCGCACCGATCGCCACCGGTGAATCCACGACCTTCAACTCGAGCAGGACATCCAACTGTTGGGCCAAACGCCCCAGCGAAAGTTGCCCGACATCTTCGCCGAGCTCACGGTCGCCCGTCACCAGCGCGCGCAAAATCAGCTCGCCTCGGGAAAAATCGAGGACTTCCCGCGACATCTGGGCGTTGCGCTGGAGAATGATCGCGTGCGCCGGCTCCGGGTCGAGATCGAGGTAGTCGCGCCAGCCTCGAATCGAAGCCGCGACAAATACGCGCACCACGTCCGGTGACTGCCGCACCAAGTCCCGCCGGCAAATAATTGTATGATAGACGTCGTAGCCCGACGCCGCGAGCGGCAGGGTGCGCACCCGCAAGCCCTGCTGTTGCGCGTAAAACGGTTCGTTGGTTACCAAGCATTGCTGGATCGCCGACGGATCGGCGAGAAACGCCGCGATGCTGTAAGGATTGGGCTTCAGATCAAACGTGATACCGTATTTTTTTTGAAGATACGGAATCCACGTCATTCCAACCGATGCGATAATCGCGCGTCCGTTGAGGTCCTTGAACGTTTTCACCGGACTCTCCGCATGCACCATCAGAGCCTGCGGATCGTGCTGAAACACGGCCGCCACCATCACGAGCGGCAGACCGCGACTCGCCACCACCATCACGTCATCGCTGCGGTTCATCCCGAAATCCACATCGCCGGTCGACACCGGCACCTTAATGCCCACCCCGGGTCCACCCGAACGAATCTCCACGTCCAAGCCGGCTTCCCGATAAAACCCCTTCGCCAGCGCTTGGTAAAACCCACCGTGCTCCGCCTGCGGAAACCAGTCGCTCTGGAAAATCACTTTCCTCAACTGCGGTAGCGAGGAGGTTCCGGTCACAGTCGGCTTCTCCCGAGCACAGCCCGCTCCGATCAAGATCACGGACAGGAGCAGACTGCGTAGAGGGACAGAAAACATGGTCTAAGAAGAGGAGTGTCGCAGCCCTCGCGGCGAGCCTCAACACGGTAGGGTTGCGTCATACCCGCCGCGCCGGCATGCGTCCTCCATGAATTTCGCCGAATGGCAAAGTCTCTCCCCTACCGACGCCGCGCGTGAACTGCACCGTCGCGCCGTCACTGGTCTCTCTCCCGCCCAACAACGCGCCGCGCTCGCGAGGGTGTTACCGGAGGAAAAACTGGCAGCGTCCTTCGCCGCCGCCCGTGTCTCGACCGGCCCGCTCGCCGGCGTGCCTTACCTCGCCAAGGACTTGTTCGACGTCGCCAACCTGCCCACCTTTGCGGGCTCCACGTTCCTCCCCGAGGTGCGCCCGACGCCCACCCGTGACGGAGCTTTCGTGCGTGCCGTGGGCGCGACCGGCGCCGTGCTCACGGGAAAAACCCACGTCCACGAATTTGCCTACGGCATCACCGGCGAGAACCCCCACTACGGCGACTGTGAGCATCCCCGTTTTCCCGGCCGCACCACTGGTGGTTCCAGCAGCGGTTCTGTCGCCGCCGTCGCCGCCGGCCTCGTGCCCTTCGCGCTCGGCAGCGATACCGGGGGTTCCGTGCGCGTGCCGGCCGCCTGGTGCGGACTCTACGGTTTTCGCCTCACCCCGCGTGATGCATGGATCAGTGACGCGTTTCCGCTTTCACCCAGTTTCGACACGGCAGGTTGGTTTACCGCCAACGCCACCGATATGCGCCTCGCGATCAGCGCGCTGACCGGCCTCCGCACGATCCAACGCAACCTGCGCGGCTGTTACGTCGACATGCCCGGCGTCGACGCCGAAGTCGCCGTCGCCTGCCGTCTCGCCGCGGAGCGGCTCGCTCCCGCCGCCGATGCTGCCACCCGCGAAGACCTCCTCCATGGCTTTGCCCCTGCCGTCGACGCGTATCACACGACGGTCGCGGTCGAAGCCTGGGAAGCGCACAAATCGTGGGCAGATCGCTACCGCGACCGCTACGACCCGGTCGTCTGGCAGCGGCTCAACCGGGTCCACGCACTGACCTCGGCCCAGCGGAGTTCCGCCCAACTCGGCCTCACGACCGTGAGCCTACTTTGGACCAAGTTTTTCCTCACCTACGATTTTCTCGTTCTCCCGGCCACGCCGTGCGCCGCTCTCACGAAGGCCGCATGCACGTTGGAAAACCGCAACCGCGTCATCACGCTTACCGCGCCCGCCAGTCTCGGAGGATTGCCCGTGCTCACGGTGCCGGTCCCTCTGCCCTCCGGACTGACCAGTGGCCTGCAGATCATCGTCAATCATCCTCAGAGCCCAGTCGTCAATTGGGCGCTGGAACAATTTACCGGGTAAAAAGACGCAGCGCATTTTCGCGCATGATCGCGTCACCGGCGCCGGCCGCCCGCGCCTCAGCGATCATCCGCGACATCTCCGGCTCAGCGCCGAGCTTCGGGTAAACGTTCAGCGGGTAATCGGACCCGAAAATCATGCGCTCGGGCGGCACCGCTGCGGCGAAACGCCCCCAAATGTCGCTGCCGTAGAGGAGCGGTGAGGCCGCCGTATCATAATATACATTATGAAGGTCGCGCGCCTCCGGGTCCATCAGTGGTAACCGGCCACCCCAATGGGCGAGCGTGAATTTTGTTTGGGGAAACGTCCGCGCTAGCCGCACAAAGTCCGTCAGGGGCGTCTCGATACGCCCAGGATAATGATCACCGCCCGGATCGGTCACATGCAGGTTCACGGGCATCTTCCAATCTGCGGCGAGCGTCAGTACCTCGGACAACACCGGATCGTCCACGCCGTAGCCCTGAGAATGCGGAGACAACTCGCCAATCCCCACCAACCCTTCGTCCCGCGCCCGATGCAGCTCCCCCAGCGTCGGCCAATGCCCCACCCCCGGGTGAATCGTCGCGTAGGCGAGCAGGCGATCTGGGTGTTCACGCACACAGCGGCCGTAAAATCGGTTTTGCCAGACACAGGTTTCGGCCCGCTCCCAATACCAGCCCAGCAATACCGCGCGTTCGACGCCCGCACGGTCCATTTCACGCAGCAGGTCGTCGATTCGCGGGAATCCCTGCACCGCGACCCCATCTTTGCGCCGACGAGTACACAATTTGGCCCAGTGGGGCTCGCCCTGCTTCAGCGCCCACGCGGCTGGGTCTGCATTGAGTTCGGCAGGATAGAGGTGGACGTGGCTGTCGATGACTTTCATGGCGCGCGAATTGCTAAACTCGTTCGTTGCCCGCGGTCGCGCAATCGGCATCTCTGTCAGAGCCCGTCATTCTTTTCCCCATGCTCAACCGAATCTTCAAACTAGATCAGCATCAGACCACCGTCGGACGCGAGTTGCAGGCCGGTCTCACGACGTTCACCGCGATGGCCTATATCCTCGCAGTCAACCCCCTGATCTTGAAGGACGCCGGGATGCCGCAGGCCGCCGTAGTTACCGTCACCGCCATCACGGCGGCCATTAGTACGCTGCTCATGGCTTTCATGACGAATTTCCCCCTCGCCCTCGCGCCCGGGATGGGAATCAACGCCTATTTCACGTATACCGTTTGTCTCGGCGCCGGCGTCCCGTGGCAATCCGCGCTCGGCCTCGTGTTTGCCAACGGCGTGATGTTTCTGCTGCTTTCGCTTTCAGGCCTCCGAGAGAAAATCGTCAACTCCATCCCCTACTCGCTCAAGATCGCCATCACCTGTGGAGTCGGACTCTTCATTGCGTTCATCGGTTTAAAGAACGCGGGCATCGTCGTCGCGAGCAAAGCCACGTTTGTCACCGCGGGTGATTTCGGCTCGCCCGCGGTCGCTCTCGCCTTCTTCGGCATCATGCTCACCGCCGTGCTCGTCGCCCGCCGCGTGCCGGGCGCCATCGTGCTCTCAATCGCTGCCGTGACGCTCGTCGGTCTCTTTGTCCCCGACGGCAAGGGCGGCCACCTCACCGCGCTGCCAACCGGAATTTTCTCCCTACCCGCTTCGCCTGAGCCGGTGATGCTCAAGCTCGATTTCAAATTTATTCTCGAAAATTTCGCGATGGCCCTGCCGATCATGCTCACGCTGCTGATCGTCGATATGTTCGACAATATCGGCACGTTGATTGGCGTCACCAAACGCGCCGGACTCCTTCGCCCTGACGGCTCGCTGCCGAAAGCCGGCCGCGCCTTGGTCGCCGATTCGTTCGCCGCCATCCTCAGCTCGCTCTTCGGCACCTCGACCGTCGTGAGCTACATCGAATCAGCCTCGGGAGTCGAAGCCGGCGGACGCACCGGACTCACCGCGGTGACCACGGCCGTGTGCTTCCTCCTCGCGCTCTTCCTGACGCCGTTGATCTTGATTATCCCCGCTGCCGCCACCGCGCCCGCGCTCGTGATTGTCGGGGTCTTCATGTTTCAGACGGTGGCCGAGATCAAACTCGACGACTTCTCCGAGACGATGCCCGCGGTCGTCACGATTCTTTGCATACCCCTTACATTCAGCATCGCCGAGGGCCTAGGCCTCGGCGTGATCACGCTGGCCTTCCTGGCGCTTTGCACCGGCCGCGCCAAGAGCCTCCCGACATTCACCTACGTACTGGCCGCGCTGTTCTTTTGCCACCTTTTCCACCGGCTGTTCATTTGACGAGGATCGACTTCAGTCCGATCTCCCGAGAACCGTACCGCCCAAAAAGAGGGCTGGGCTCCGCCACCATCGCCACCAGTCGTGCCGCCAGTCGTTTCATCTTCTGCTGCGCCATCGACGCCCAGCCCACCGGCACAGGCGCGCAGAGGATTTTTTCACCGGGGTGATGCGCCGGCGCGTCGCCTATTGCTGCCGGCAGTGAGCGCGAGGGCCGATGACGCACGCATCAGGTCCCGTGAAACGAAAAACGCCAAACTCGGCACCAGAGCGACACGCATGAAAACGCAATCCGCTAACCCCGAGCGCACCGATTTCGTGGCCCAACGTGCCATCGATGGGAAAAGGTCGAGGTGTGCGCCAGATTTCCATGCAGGGCTGTATCGGTGAGCATCGGCCGAGCCAGCACCGCAGGTCCGAGCGCGGCGAGCGGACGAAAAAAGGCCGCCCGTGCAGGGCGGCCTTGAGAGGAGATAACGGGTTGAGCGCCGGTCAGAAGTTATACTTGATCAAGAGACGGCCCATCGTACCCGGCAGCGGGAGGATCGAAGCATTGCCATAGACGGCATTCGGTGGGGCCCAGTTTTTCTCGTCGCTGAGGTTGCTCAGGCTGAGACGGTACTCCCACTGTTTGGTACGGTAGGCGACGCTTCCATCGATCTGGAACTGGCGCGGAATGACCAACGTGCCCGCGAAGTTATTGTTCATTTCGCCGGTCACGAGGCCGTTGGCGGACAAGCTCCAACCGTTGTCAAACGTGTAGGACACGAGGGTATTGAACAGGTGGCGCGGCAGACCGGAAACTTGGCCATCGGTGCTCTTGGAGGCGTAAAATTGGCCGACGCCGCCATCGGACTGGAAGCCCGCAGAGGTCTTGGCGGAAATGTAAGAGTACGAGATCGTCCCGTAGAGGTGTTTCCCAGGCTGATAGTTCATCTCGGCCTCAAACCCTTCGGTCCGGAAGTTCTGAATGATGGTGCTGCTCGTGCTCTTAAACGTGCGCTTCTGGTCGAACACGGCAAAGTTCAGGAATACCTTGTTCTGCATCAGCGCATACTTGGTGCCCACTTCAATCAGCTCACTCGGTTGGAGAAAGTTATCCTTGAAGAGTGCCGTGCCCGCAACGTTCCAACCGGTGATTCCGCCGCCATTGCCGACGGCTCCCGACGTGTTGCGGCTGTTATTGTAGGTCACGTACACGCTCGAGGCCGGGGTGGGTTTGTAGATGAGTGAAGCGTTATAGTTCGGGATCCAGACCGTGATGCTGGCCTGCGGACGTTTCGGGAGCAACGGCTCCGTCACATCAGCATGAAAGTGGTCGAGGCGACCACCGGCCACCAGACTCAATTGATCGGAGAACTTCCACGAGCCTTGGGCAAACGGCCCGATCGTCGTGCCCTTGGAATCGTTGGTATCACCATTTTGAATGCCGTCAGTCGCATAGCGGCCGGGCCAACCGGGGACCGGCAGGCTCGTGAAGGGATTCGGGAAATTGACGGATTTATAGATATCCACGAAATTCATGTCCTTCGTGAGATCCCAAACGTTGACCGGCTCGGTGAAGTAATCGTCGTAGGCCTTGGTCCTTTGGTGACGGATATCGAGACCCGTATTGACGGTCCCGGCACCCTGGGTGAACACGATTTCAGTACGATTTTCAGCGAACCACGATGGATCAATGATCTCGGAGTAGTAGTAGCTGCTCAGCGTATTGCGGGCGGTGTAGCTCGCGATCGAATTATTGGTGATCTTCAGCGTCGGGCTGATCGTAAAGGTCTGAATCGCCTGCGCGTTGAACTCGCGACCAGTGGAGTGATCGCCGGGCTTCAACAGACGTTGGTGGCGGCTGATCTGCACCGTGGGTCCAAAGACGACCCGATTGCCGGCCGGGAAACCGGAGGTGACCCACTTGGAATTTTGCGGATCGGAAACCGGCGCAGCGGGGCCACCGATCGTGTTGATATTCCCGAACGAAATCGGGACTCCCTTTGAGTCGACGAAACCCAAGGGATACTTGGCAAAATCCGGCGCCGCGTTGCTATTAACGCCAGTGAGGTAGCGGCCGTTGTCGATGAGATCCTGCGTCACCCGGTTGAAGCCCCAATTTTCCGTATAGCGATAGAATGCTGCGGTGGCATTGAAGAAAATCTCGTAACCTTGCGTGGGTCGCAACGTGAGTGCCCCGTAGATCGAGTGATTTTTATTATAGTAGTCCCACGAGTAGCCCTTGCTGTCCGTGCCGGAGTAACTGAATCGGTAGGCCGCCGTCTTCGAAATCGGGCCACCTTGGTCGATCGTCCAGTCTTTTTGCGAGTAGGACCCAATCGTGATGCTCACCGAGCCCTTGCTGCTGTCGAAATACGGGCGCTTCGTGACGAGGTCGACGAAACCGCCCACATACATCGACGTTCCCTGCACGGCGGTCGCGGGTCCTTTGACGATGTTGACCGACTCGACGGAATTGAAGTCGAGAGGCAGACCATTGCCGTTAGAAGTGATGCGGCCACGCACGCCGTTGATGAAAATATCGGCGGTGAGACCGCGGATCGCAGGATTCGAGGGCGCTCCGAAATTCGTGGTCGAGTAGGAACTCGACGTGAGCTTCGTGAAATCGAGTACACTCGCGATGCTGATATCACTCAGCTGCTGGCGCGAGATGATCGTCACGTTGCGCGGGACGTCGATGATGTTATCGTCCGTGCCGAACACGGAGGTGAAGGGCCGGGCGGTCGGCAGAATCTGCTGAGCGATCGGCACATCCTTTACTTCGAACTTAGTCATCGTGACGACGTCACCGGCCGGTTTGGCTGGCGCAGTCTGCGCGGTAAGCTGAGCAATCGAGGCGAGACCGGTCAAAGTCATGGCCGCGAGGACTTGGCGGGAATTAAGGGTGGTCATGGTAATCACCCCTGTGGCGTAGCAACCCGCACGCCAAAAACAAGCGCTCGGTTAGTTTATGGAAAAAACCGATCCGTTGCTGCCGGGTACACGCTCAAGGGTCATGCAAACAACGGCACTATCTTCATGCCGAGAACATCAACCAAACCCTTGTCGGTCAGCCGCAGTTCCGGAACCACGGAGAGTGGCAGCAAATTAAAACCCATGTAGGGCACTTTGCAGCCGAGTTTTTCCCAAGCGCGCTTCAACGCAGTCGTCGCCTTGGCCACGACCGGCGCCCGCTGGTCAGAAAGCAATCCAGCGATGGGCAACGCGACGCTCGCGAGCACGTGCCCGCAGCGCACTACGCTGACGCCACCACGCATTTTTTTTACCGTCGCCAGCGCGAGCTGCATATCCCGCTCGTTGGTGCCGGCGAGGACGATATTATGGGCATCATGGCCCACACTACTCGCCACCGCACCGTCGGTGAGGCCGAAATCACGCAGCAAACCATAACCCACCCCACCCGTTTTTCCGTGGCGTTCGACAACCGTAAGGAAACATACCTCGTGCTTCGCAAGATGGTCGGCCCACGACGGCTCCGGTGAGAGCACCACTCGATCATGCGCCGTGACGATCCCCGGAGGCACGAAGCGAATGACATGCGCCGTCACGGGTTTGGTTGGCAGCGGCGGCGTCAACGTGACTTTGCGCGGGAGCTTCACCGTCGAGTAAGCAGCGCGCGGATACCGATAAGGCTTGCTCAGCGCTTGATCGAGGAGCGGCGTGATCTTCCGGCGCTCGACGACCAGTTCGCCACCATACCACGTGTTTTGGACTTCGAGGGCATCATTGAGCAGCACGATATCCGCGCGGCGCGCCGGCGCGAGGCCACCGAAATCCCCATCCATCGCGTAGCGCGTCGCCGGGTGCAACGACCCCATGCTCCAAGCCGTCGTCGTCGGCAGGCCCGCCGCCACCGCCTGGCGCACGACCCAGTCCATGCCGAAGAGAAACAGGTCGTCGGCATCGCGGTCGTCGGTGCACACGCAGACGCGCTTCGGATTCGCACCGAGCTCCGTCACGGCCTTGATCGCCTGCGGCAGCGAGTGCCACGGCGTCGTCGGATTACCGCCCCGCAAGAAAATCCAGACGCCATTTTCCAGAAAATCATTCGCGATCTCCCGGTCGATGGACTCGTGGGTGTCGGTGATGCCGCTCGCCGCCCCGGCCGCCACGAAATCGCGGCCGTAGATGTGACCGCACACCGGCTTGCCCCGCTTCAACGCCTCAGCGAGCACGCCGTGACTCCGTTCGTCGCCGAGGGCGACGGACACGTAGTCCATCTTCTCGCCCAACGCGGCAGCCTCGGGCCACTGGTCGAAAATGCGACCGATCTTCGCCGGCGTGAGATCGCCGCCCGCCGTCTCCAGCGTCGCATTCGTGGCCGGCACTGTGCTCGGCACGGTCAAAAAAACCGACAGGGGCGCCCGCCGCGCATCCTCGAGCATCCACTCAATCCCGGCTACGTCGCACACGTTGCCAATCTCGTGACTGTCGCAGAACACCGTCGTCGTGCCATTGAGCAGCGCCGCCTCCGCAAACGCACAGGCCGTCATCATGCTGCTCTCGATGTGGACATGAGGATCGACCAAGCCGGGTGCCAAGATCCCGCCGCGGGCTTCGTAGCGCTTCGCACCCGTGAGCCGCGATTTCGTGTAGGCCCCCGCTGCCTTCACCGCCGCGATGCGGCCGCCCTTGATCCACACCTCGCGATCCGCGTGGATACGCTCAGTGTAAGTCGAAAGTACCCGTGCACCGGTGATCACGAGGTCGGGTGCGGTCCGCCCCATCGCGACGCCGGCGAGCGAGCGGGTCATGGTGTGCAGCGGGGCGACCGAGAAGCGGGTAAGCATGACCGCACTGAAACCATCCGTGCGCCCCTGCGCCACGTCAATTTTCCGGACGGCCGCTCACGTTCCTTCGTAGACCGCCGCCAGCGCCAACAACAGCTTCTCCAGCTCCGCGAAATACTTAGCTTCTGCCATCTTCATCTTTCCTTCGCGCAGCTTGGCGATCTGCAACTCCAGCGCATCGCGTCGCGCCCGCGCTTCGCTCGGCAACTGCTGCTCGGCGGCGCTGCGCACAAGGTGTAGTTGGTGCGCTCGACTCCCGTCGAGCGTAGCCCCGTCCTTGGCCTGTTTCGTCGCCCGCACTCCGCGGAACCAGTCGGCTGGCGTGCCGAGTCCGTCACCATTATCATCCATCAAAGCGTGCTCCGTCGCGAGCCGACCTTCCGTTTTGTAGAACTCCGCCGTCCGCTGGGATCCGCTGAGAAACGCTTCCAGCAGCGAAATCTGTCCATCCTTGTCCAGGTCGCTCTTGGGATCACCGATCGCTTCCGCGAAAAACTTTCCAAACCGCGCGTAGTTTTGCTCGTTCCCGCTGCGCGTCGAGCTCACGACCACGCGGCCCTTGCCGGCGAGTTTACTGAGAAACGGCGCACTGGCCGAAGCCGTGTCGATGATCGCGAGCGGACGTTGAAACGGCTTCAGCCAATCGGCCAAGTCCGTCGCGGCGAGATCGAGCCCGCGCAAATTGAACTTCGCTTCTTTGCCGTTAAAGGTGCCGTGGCCCACCAACACGATCCACAGTTCGTCCCCACCGGTTTTCGTTTCGGCTGCCAACGCCTGCTGCAAACGGTCGCGGTCCGAGGTCGCATCGCCGACGTCCGCACCGATCACGATCGGCTTCGCCCCGGCCTGCGCGCAGACTTCCTTCCATGCCTCTACCTGCTGCGCAAACACCGTGGCATATTCATCCTCACCGGGCGCACCCGCGACCACGATGACCGTCGCGCGTTCATTCGCGACACTGCGCGTACCCGCAGCCAACAGGACCAACAGCATCCAAAAAAATCGAATCTTCATGGCATCCCTTTCCAGCGCCGCAGTCCCCACTCCGCCAGCAAACACGCGAGCGCGAATCCGAACAAGAGCGGCGTATGCCACGCCGGATACGACCACGTCTCCATCACCGGGGCGCGTAACTGCGGCAGACGTTTCGCGAATTTATCCAGATCAACCGCGGAAATCACTTCGCCGCCGGTTTTCCGTGCGAGGTCTTCGAGCAGGGCAACATTGGGGGTGAGCGAGCGGAATTCCTCGGCCGCGAGGTCAGTGCTCCAGCCCGCTTCGGCGCGACCGAGATCGGCGCCGGCCGGATTCTTCACGCTCGCGACGACTTTGTAGCCGCCGGTCTGGCGCGGCACATAGGTCACCTGATAGAGCCCGGGTTCGCTGAGGGCCGGCTCGGCCTCGAGTCGGATCGTCGGCACCGACGCTCCCTCGGTGCCTGCAAACACCACCGGCTCCACGTCGATCACCACCACCGCATCATCCACCGGTTGAAATTTTTCATCGCGCACGCGCACCTGCACACGCACCGCTCCGTTCGCATCTGCAGCGAGCGTCTCAACCGCGCAATCGACGCGATTCGGCACATCGGCCACCAGCCAACGCGCGAGCTGCCGCCACGCCTTCTCCATATCCAAACGCGACGCCGCATCCTTCATCCCCCACTTCCAGAGATCGCCAATCATCAGCGTCGCAGTGCGGCCCCGGCCAAAACGCTGCACCGCCAAGGCGGGCAATTCCTCGCCTTTCTCGTCGCGCACGCTCGCGATCACACTCGCGCCGGGCTTGAGCGCACGCACGCGATTGACCACGTCAAACGTCGGCATCGCGTCGATCCGCGCCCGCTCGTCGCCTTCGTTGTCACGCAGCCGCGCCCACGCCTGTAACCAACCTTCACGCGCGAGTTGCAGATGCACTGGGCCGAGCGGCGTGGTCGCCTGCGCCTCGCGGTCGAGGTAAACCGGGAGCATGTCACCGATCGGCGTACGCACGTATTTACCTTCTTGGAAACACTCCATGCCGCCGAGCATCAGAAAACCTCCGCCCCGCTCGGACACAAATCTCTGCAACAACAGGGCCTGTTCCGGCGCAAAAAATTCTGCCTCCAGGTCATCCAAAATCACCGCGTGATAACCGAACAAATCCTCCGCCGTGCGCGGAAATCCCGCGCGCAGTTCGATCTCGTCGCGCGTATTGAGCCGCACGAGCACCGGTTGATCGTAACCCTGCACGTCCTCCGCCGACTGATTGCCGAAGCCCCGAAAGAGCGGATTGCTCGTCTCACCCGCACGCCCACGGAAATCGAATTTCGGCTCGCGTTTCGCGACCCGGATCAACCCCACAAGCTGAAGCTGTTCGTCGCTCATCAAAGCACGATTCAGAAACTTAAACTCCCAGTTCGGCCGGCCTGAAACATAAAGAATGCGAAACGGCCCCTGCCCGCGATTCACCGCGATGACGCGCGCGTTGTTCGCGAGCGTGGCCTCGTCTGTCTGGGGGGAAACCGCGGGCACGGCGGTCTTCGAAGCCGCCGTTGCCGCAGGTGTTCCGGCCACCTCCGGCGTCGAGGCCACCAGCTCAGGTGCCAGCTCGCTGCGCGCACCGACCCGCACTTGATAAAACGACAGACCTGATTGCTCAGGTTTCAGCTGAAAGCGGAACGCCACCGCCTCACCATCGCCGCGAGCGTCGGCCGACTGTTCTTGCAGCGTCTTCCCTGTGCGGTCGATTAACCGCGACACCATCGGCTGGCCGCGATAGCCCGCCGCCGTGATATCCGCCTGGATCGAAACCGGCGCGTCTTCGAAAGCACTTTGACTCACCGCCACCTGCTGCACCGCGATGTCGCGCACAGTATCACGCTTGCCGATGACTACCGGGTAAATCGGCGGCAAGCCCTTCAAGTCGGGCAACGCCCCCGCGGGTAAGTCTGTGGCATTACCATCGGTCAACAGCAGCACGCCGGCCAGTGGTCGCCCCTGAAAACGTTCCGTCAGCGAGCGCAGTGCCGAACCCAGCGCAGAGGACCGGCCATCAAACGCCAGTTCGTGAAAATCATTGGTGGCCTGCAACCGGGCATCAAACACGTAGCGCCGCAATTCGAACGTGTCACCCAGCGAGGACTGCCAGCCCGCCGCGGTCGGGTCCACGAGCGCGCGCAGACCATCACCGCGGCTAGCCGCTTCGCCGCGATCGTGGATCTGCAAACCCGCGCTATTGTCGGCCACGATCGCAAAGAGATTGGCTCCGGCCCGGGGGCGTTGCCCGAGCCACAATGGCTCCAACAGGCAAAGTGCGAGCGCGACGATTCCCGTGATCTTCAGCGCGAGGCAGACCCCGCGCAAAGGCTGCGCCGCCGAGGCGCGGTAGCTCCAGGCGAGCACCAGCGCCGTCGCGCCCACCATCGCCACGCTCGGCCAGAGCCAGTTCCAAGCGGAGAAAGTAAGTTCAGACAAAAAAATCATTTCAGGGAGAGACTTCCTTGTCCTTGCCGAGCTCCTCGTAGTAGCGACGCACCGACTCCGCGAAACGCGCCGGCACCGGATCGCGATCGATCGGCGCGAGCGATTCTTTGGTGTCTCGGCGGGACAGTTCCTCGGCCACGCGCGCGCGGACTTCCACGAGCGGTTGCAAAATCTGAAGCTTCACGACCGCCCAATCGGGTTTCTTTCGGTCGTTCACGATGTCGCTCCGCAGGAGCCGCGCCCGCTCGCGCGCGGTCGCGACCGCGTTGCGCAGATCGGGCGAATCGAGCAATTGCTCGATGTCGCGCAGCCGATCGTTCCACGGCGCGAAATTCCCCCCGATAAACGGACCGCCCCGATACATCCCGCCGATCTCGCCGCCGCGCCCGATGCGTTCGTCCCCGCCGTCGTTGCCGCCGCCATTGAGAATCGTGTTCACATCCAAACCGCCACGCTCGCCACCAGCGCGCGGTGGGTTGCGGCCATCGCGACCACCATCGGCGAGTCGATTGGCCTGACGCCCCGGCTGGCCCGGGCCACCTGCACCCTCGCCCGCAGCCTGACCATCGCCCGGCTGCCCGGGTTGGCCTGCGCCGCCGGCCCCCGCCTCTCCCGGCTGTTCACCTGGGCCGGGCTGACCGCGTTTCCCGCCGGGCTGGCCACCCTTTTGGTCCGCGCTCGCGAGACCTCGCGTGCCCTGACCGGCCTGTTTCCCTGACTGTTTGCCGCCTGCGCCCGGTTGCTGCCCCGGTTCAGTTCCTGCACCGGGCGTTCCCGGTTCACCCTCGGTACCCGGTTCGCCGAGCGCACCTTGGCCGCGCTCGCCGCCGGGCTGCGTCCCGGCCTGACGCTGCTTCGGATCGCCCGTGTTCGGCTCCCCACCTGGAGTTTGCCCTTGCCCCGGCTGTTGGCCCTGCGCTTGGGCAATCTCGCGGGTGAGCTCATCGGTAATTTTGTCGAGTTCCGACTGGGCCATTTTCAACTGCTCCGCGTCGTCGCCGAGCACGCTGTCCGCCGCGCGCTCGACGCCGCGTTTCAATTCATCGATGCCCGTGCGCGCGCGTCGGCCGGCCTGCGCGGCCTGCGGGAGATAGCCCTCGTTGATCATGTCCTTGGCTAGATCCATGGTCTTACCCGCGCCTTCGCGATCCGCATTTTTATTCAGCCGATTGAGGAGATCTTGGGTCAACATGCCTTCGCGGAGCAGTTCTTGTTTAGATTCCTTCACCGCGTTCGCATCGTCCTGACTGAGCTTGCGCACACTGTCGTAAAGCTGGCGGGAGAGGAGCGGCTCGGTGTTTTCGGCCTGCTCGGAAACCTGCTGGGCTCGTTCGGTGAACTTGGTTGTGCGCTCTTTTTGCTCGGCGAGTTGATTGAGCAGTTCCTTGCGATCCGTGGATTCGTCCAGCGACTTCCGCTGCTGTTTTCCACCGAGAGCATCCAACTGTTGACTGATTTTTTCCTGTTCACGGGCAAGCTCGCGGGCGTCCTCGCGCATCCCGCGGAGATCCTCGGCAAACTGACTGGAATTTTGTTTCCGCATCTCTTCGCGCAGTTCCTGGAGCTTGCGTTGCGCGCGCGTGCCGGCGGCGAGCGCTTGCGGCACCGAGCCCTGGGCGGCGGCATCGGCTGCCTTCTGAATATCATCGCGCGTTTGGTCGAGCTGTTGCTTTTCATCCGCCATGCGGGACTGATTTTCCGGCCGCTCCATCCGTTGGCGCATCTCATCCACATCAGCGAGCATCTGCTGCTGTTCCTCTTGGAGACGTTTGAGGCGACGTTTGATCTCTTCTTTTTCCTGCTCGGTCTTCGACTCCTGCAACGAGGCCTGCAGTTCCTTCATGCGCTCATTCAAATCCTGCTGACGGCGGGCCAACTCTTGGAGCCGGTTCATCACTTGTAATTGCTCTTTGCGCTCCGCGTTCTGCGGGGCTTGGGCCTGCCGCTGGGTTTCGTAACGGTTCTCAGTCTGCGTCAGGTCGAGTTCGTCGATTTGCCGCTGGTTGCCCTGTTTTCCACCGCCACCGCCCTTGCCCTTCTGGCGGGTCACATTCGTCTCGCGCGCTTGGAGCTTGAGCAGCGCTTGATAGGCGGCTTGCTCAGCGGTCAGGGCCTGCGCGAGGGGCGCGGGTGATTGGGCCGCCGACTTAAGAGCAGCGAGCGCCTTTTTCATCTCGGCAATCGCCGTGGACCAAGCGGCCTGCGCCTTGGGCGAGCGCGCCTCCTCCATGGCCTCCTCCGCCTGTTCGAGCGCCTGCGCCTGCGCATCCGTCACAACCTTCGCATCTTCGACGTACTTACTCGACGCACCGTCCCGCTGGAGGCGCCACGTGGCATTGATCACCTGTTTCTGCAAATCCGTCAGCTTACGCGCCTGGTCACCGCCCTGCTTCTCCTTCTCCTTGCCCGGCGGATCCTCGGATTCCATGCCCGCGCTTTCACGAAAAATTTCATCAAAGGGCCGCACTTCCGCAAAAAACAAATCGCTGCTCGTGCGCCGCACCTTGCCATCGGGCCCCCTATCGTCCGCCCACGCGTGCCACGAAACCAGGTCGTCGGGCTTCGCGCCGATGTCTTCCAGTTTTAAGAGGTGAGTAAACGTTCGTTTTTCCTTGGGCGCCGTGCTCGTTCCCAATTCGATAAACTGCGGTTCGCCCCCAGCCATCGCGTACGAGATCCCGTAGGCCGAAGCGCCGAAATCGTCGAACACGGTCCCCTCAAACCCAATTTCCTCGAGCGCCGATGGACGCACGTCACCCCGCGGCGCAGCGAGGCGCAACTCCGGAGCCCGGTTCGCTTGCACATCGATCACGAAGGGCGCGGCGATCTTGTTCGCGCGTCCGTCTGCATCCACGAGCTTCAAATCGTAGGTCTGCGACGCCACCAGTTCGAATGCCGTCAAGGTCGCGATCGCCTTACCTGCCGATACCGTCAGTGGAATCACGGTCTTCTTGCCGTCTCGGGCCACGAGCTGCGCCGAGGCAACCGGCTTGTTGAGTTGCAGGGAAAAATCCAATTTCGAGCCCACCACGGCGCTGACGCGACGCGTCTCCTCGATGCGCTTGGGCGGGAGTTTCGTGTAGTCGGGAAACACAAGATCGGCGTCCGCGCGCACCAAGCGCGGGTGCTCAAAGACGGACACCGTGAACTCGCGGGATTTCTCACCGCGGTATTCCAAATGGTAGGTAAAGTCAGCCGCGACTTCCGGCACACTGCCTCCAAACACCGGATCAGCCAGGCTCTTCACGAGCGGAATGCTCCGGGCCACCGCGTTTTTCTCACTGACAATTAAGCCCACCGTCGGCGGCAGGGTCTGCCCGAAGCGCGCCAACACCACGAGGCTCTCGCCTTTCTCAATGCTCGTATCGCCGGGAGAAATCGAGACCCCCTCCGGCCCCACCCACACGGTTTCACCCATTTTCACCGGCGCTGCCACGCGGATGTGCGTGAGCGCGAAAACAAAGGCGACCAGCGCCGCCACATGCGCGCCTTGGGTCCACGCGAGTCGCCAAGCCGGCACGACACCAGCCCAGTTCTGCTCTTGGCTCCGTGCAATCGCTTCCTGCAAAACCCGATATTGCAGGTAACTCGGCTCCGCCCCGGACACGAGGTGCTGCTGGACCGCCGTCAGCAACACACCTTTCAGCGTCGGGTTGGCTTTTTCGATTTTTTGCGCGGCCCAACGGTAGTCGGGCGCGGACTGAAAATGCTTAATCGCGATGCCCGCAGCCACCGCGGCGGCGCAGGCTGCGAGCAGGGGCAACGCGAGCGGCGATGACCAGCCCGTCTCCCGCTGCAGCGACACCAACGCGAGCGCGACCAGGGCCGCTACCGCCCACCACAGCGCGAGCTTGCGCCAGAGCCCGACCCATTGATGCCGACGGATCACCCGCCGAAGTTTCGTTTTGAGGAACTCGTTGTTCATGTCGCAGCCTCCGGTTGCTTTGAATTTTCTTTTCGTGCCGTCCAGCCAGCGAGCGCCGACTCCACCAACAACACGGCGAGGGTCGCCGCGATAAACCACCGCCAAAGTTTTTGCCGGTTTTCCGCCTCGACCCCCTGCAGCACAATCTTGCTGTCGCCCGTCACCACAGACGTGGTCTCGGCTGGGGTCAGGGGAACACCGAGGCGCTCCAACTCATCCGCCGCGAGCGGAGCCGTGCGGCTTTCATTCGCATCCAAGTTGACCGCGAAACGCACCGTGCGCTCGCCGGTCTTCACTTCGCGAATACCGGGCTGCGTGAAGCGCACGTCCTTCTCCGTTTGCTCTGTTCCAGCGGGGCCCGGGGGCAAGGGTGCCGTATCGCCCACGAACCATTGCGCGGGCGCCGCTGCGACACCTCCGCCCAGTTCCAGTAGCGACCACAGAAGCGGCACAAATTTCGTGGAAACCGCGAGTTGGCTATCGTCGGGCTGCCAGCCCGTCGTCAGCACAAACAAGCGCCCTTTGCCGAGCGCCGCCTCGATCACCGCAGGGGCGCCGCTGTCAAATCGCGCCAGCACCCGCGCATCGGGAATAGCCGCGGCATCGAGCTTCCGGTATTTCCAAATGTGGATTTTCGTGAAGTCACTGAACCGCGGGTCGGCAAACGGGGCAAACAGCGGATGCTTGAAATCGATCTCTGCAAACATCGCATAGTTTGTCGGCGTCACATCCGTCATCGCCACGCCTTCCCGACCGATCAACGCACCGAGGGTTGCGGCGGCCGCCGCAGATTTCGGAGCAAAGACGAGCGTCTTGCCCGCTAGGGCCTGCGCCCGCAGCGCCTCACCCTGCACCGCCGACAATGCATCGCTCACAAAAACGACACTCGCGTTCGCGACGTCTTCAGGGAGCACCTGCGCCGTCGAATTGCGCGCCACCACACTGACGCCAAGTCGCGGTGTATCAGAGAGCGCACGACGCAAGAAGAACAGCGGTTGGCGGGGGTTGTCCGGCGCGTCGTTGCCGAGCCAAAGCACGTTGAGGCGCTGCTGCCCGGGCGGGATCACCGACACCACATTGTCGAAATCTTCATCGTCGCCTTTGAGCTCAATACGGTCGAGTCCGGGAGTGTCCTTGATAATCGGCAGGGCGATCACCCGGCTCTGACCCGGCGGCACATAGACATCGATCGGTTTGCCCACAAACGCGGATTCGCCCGTGCCGGAAGCTTGCGTCCAACCCAGTTTGAATTGCTCACGCAGCGCATCGGCGGAATTGCTCACGCGGACGCGCACCAGCGTCTCGGCCGCACGACTCGTGTCAGCACTATCGGCGACGAGTTGGAGACCGGCGTTGGTCAGTTTGCTCGCCTTCACGAGCTCAACCGTGAGGGTGACGTTTTTAGGCCACTCGTAAGCTTGCAGCGCTTCGATCCGGCTACCGGCTTGCAGATCGCTCACGAGCACGATCTGGCGCGGACCGGGAAATTGTTTGCCGTCACTCTCGGCCAGCGCTTCGGCCGCGGTAATCAGGGCGGTCCCGAGCTGCGTGCCGGACCAGCCCGGAGAAACCGCCTCGAGCCGCGCCTTCGCGAGCGCCGCGCGACCGGTCGCCGGCGTGCGGTTCCACTCCTCAAACGGCAGGAGCGGCATCGCCGCGCGGTCGAAGGTGTAGAGGGCGATTTGGTCCACTGCGGACACTTTCCCTAACGTCGACTCCACCCGTTCGCGCGCCGCCGCCCACAGACCGGTGCGGCGCATGCTCGCACTCACATCGACCAGCACGACGATGCGCTTGGGCTGCACCGCAGTGGGATCGTCGAGCGGAGCCTGTTTGAAAAAAGGTCGCGAGAATCCGAGCGCGAGCAAGCCAAGGGCCAGACAACGCAAGAGCAGCAACAGCAGGTGCTCTAAGCGGCTGCGCTTCGACAATCGCGGCGGCGTCGGCAACAAAAACATCAGCGAGCTGAACAGTGTACGCTCCCGCGTCGTGCGCTTGATGAGGTGAAAAATAATCGGTCCCGCGATCGCAAGCCCACCGATCAGGAACAGCGGCGTGAGAAAGTTCATGCGCCCCCTCCCCCATTGCTCCCACGAAACGCGGGCCGAAACTGCCGACCGCGTTTCAGTCGGTCCTGCAGGAAGTCAAAGAGGGCCGTCTCCAAGGGCTGATCGGTCGCAAGCAGATGGTAACTGATCCCGAGCTTGCGACACATCGCGCGCAGCGCCGCACCGTGCTCGTCGAGCTTCTTTATATAGCCTGCCCGCGCTGCCGCCGGATCGAGGTAGAGCGTGCGCTCCGATTCGAGGTCTTCAAACATCGCCGGCTGATCGAGGCCGAGATTCAGCTCCGCCGGGTCAAGCACTTGAAATAAACTGACCTCGTGTCCACACGCCCCGAGCGCGACGAGTTTCCGTTCGAGCTGGTCGATGGGCGTCAGAAAATCCGAGACGAGTGCCACCAACGCCCGCCGACGGATCAGGGACGTAATCCGCTCCAACGGCGCGGCGAGGTCGGTCGTGCGCCCTGCAGACGGACGTTCCAACGCGTGCAAGAGTTGGCGCAGGTGACCGGCACCGTGGCGCGCAGGCAAATAATCCCGCACCTGGTCGTCAAACGTCAGCAAGCCCGTCGCGTCGCCTTGGAGATGCAAAAAATACCCGAGCGTCGCCGCCAACGTCGCCGCATACGCTGATTTCGTGTGCCCGCGCGAGCCGTAGTTCATCGACCGGCTTTGGTCCACGAGGAGGTGGCAGCGGAGATTCGTTTCGTCCTCGTATTTCTTGATGACATAGCGGTCGCTGCGCGCGTAAACGCGCCAGTCAAGGTAACGCGGGTCATCTCCCGGCGTATATTGGCGGTACTCCGTAAACTCAACCGAGAAACCGTGATACGGACTGCGATGCATGCCGCTCCAAAACCCCTCGACGACGGCGCGCGCCCTCAGCTCGAGCCTGCGGATACTCATCAACGTCTGGGCGTCGATGAATTTCGCGGACGGTAACCGGGAAGTGGTCGGGGCAACAGCCATGCGTCTTAGGCGCTCACGGGCGTCTTCGTACCGGCGACGAGCCGCTTAATGACTTCCTCGACGCGGATGCCCTCGGCTTCGGCGCGGTAGTTGAGGAGGACGCGGTGGCGGAGCGTGGGTGCCGCCACAGCTTGGATATCCTCGACCGTGACGTGGGCTCGCCCTTGCAACAGCGCACGCGCCTTGGCACCGAGGATGAGAAACTGACCAGCGCGCGTGCCCGCGCCCCAACTCACCCACTCGTTGACGTAGTCCGGCGTGCCGGGCTGACGCGGACGGGAGGCGGAAACAAGTTGCACGGCGTAGCGAACCATTTCCTCGGCGACCGGGACTTTGCGCACGAGTTCGTGAAAACGCAGCACGTCCTCACCCGTGAAGAGCGCCTCGATCGGGGCGGGTCGGCCTGCCGTCGTCTGCTGGACGACGCGCACTTCGTCGGCCTCCGGGAGATAATCCATCACCACATTAAACATGAAGCGGTCGAGCTGCGCCTCGGGCAGCGGATAAGTACCCTCCATCTCGATCGGATTCTGCGTGGCGAGCACGAAGAACGGCTCTGCGAGCACGTGGCGCACGCCCGCCGCCGTCACTTGGTGCTCCTGCATCGCCTCGAGGAGCGCCGCCTGCGTCTTCGGCGGCGTGCGGTTAATCTCATCCGCGAGAATCATATTTCCAAATACGGGGCCGCGCACGAACGTAAGCTTTCGCCCGCCGTCACCGTCCTGCAAAATCTCCGTGCCCGTGATGTCGGCTGGCATGAGGTCGGGCGTGAACTGGATACGACGAAATTCGAGGTGAAACACCTGCGCGATGGACTTCACCAGGAGCGTCTTCGCGAGGCCCGGCGCACCCGTAATCAAGCAGTGTCCGCCGGCGAGGAGCGCGAGCATGATCTGCTCGATGACCTCGCGTTGACCAACGATCACCTTGGCCAGTTCCGCTTCGATCCGGGCACGACCAGCGAGCAGTTTCTCGGCGGTCTCACGCTCGGCCGCGAAGGCGTCGGCGGCAGCGTCGCGCTCAGCCACGAAAGCGTCGGCAGCAGTGGAAACGAGAGGGAGGACGGGAGGTAAATCGTTGCTCATATCAATGGGTCATCAGGTAAAAGATAATGTTTACGCCAAGAGGATAGGAAATCTTCTCGGAAAAAGTGCGAAAGTAACTGTCGTCCTCACCCTCGCGCTCCCAGCCATCAGGGACGTCGCTGTTGTGGATCACCAAAATCATAATGCGCCCCTTGTCGTCGAGCATCGCCCGCACCGTCATCGGCTCGGAACCTGGGCCACGGTCGACACGCTGGAGCCGGGGCGAATTGGGATTGGTCCAATCGTGACTCTTGTTCCAGAACTGCATCGTCGGCACCTGGAGGTGTTGCAGCGGGCCCTTCAGTTTGAAGATGCAGTTAAAAATCGGATGCTCCATCGTCAAGTCCGTCCACTCCCGATCAGGGAAGACACGTTTCATTTCCCCCGCGAAGCCGATCCATTCGCGCTGACTCCAAAAATCGCTGACGAAGAGGGCACCGCCGTTGCTGAGGTAGTTCCGCAGCGCGACAAGCTCCAAGGGGTTCAGATGGATGTAGCCGGGATGCTCCATCATGATGAGGGGAAACGTCGGCAAATCCGGATCACTCAAGCGGAGGACCCGCCCGTCGGGGTCCGTGCGCATCGAGGTGATTTGCTGGAGCCGATATGAAAAATTCAGGTCGGCGTCAGGGAAATCCACCCACCAATTCAGGTGGCTCCCGCGCCCCCAACCGCGCTCGTCCGGCCCGCGTTTGCCATCCGATTTGAAGAGGATGCGGGCAAACGTGAACACGTCTTTCTCGAACCCCGGAGGATTCGTCCACTCCGGTGTGCCCGTGCTGTGCGAGGCCACGCCGCGGGCGGTTCGGACGGTGGCCTCATCGATCAAAATATTACCCTCGCCCCGCACCAGACTGCCCCCTTCGTCGCGCACGACAAAATTCGGCATCGGACCCGCGAAGGGATCGGGCTCGGGCGGGCCACCGCGGCCTGGCATCATCCGTTGGATTTGCGCAAACGTCGCGCCCACGCCAAGCGCGAGGATCACCACCACGGGAAGGATTCTTAGGCGACGCGCGTCCATATCAGTGCGTCATTGCGTAGAAGATAATGTTAATGCCAAGCGGGTAGGCGATTTTTTCGGAAAAATTCTTAAAATAATAGGCATTCTCACCTTCTCGCTCCCAGCCGTCGCCGTTGTCGGTGTTGTGCGTAGCAATCACCATCATCCGCCCCTTGTCGTCAGAGATGACGCGGTGATGGACTTCCCGCGCGTCATCCCGCTCCCACGTGACGCCGTCAAACTCACTGTTGGTACCCGTGCGGATATTCGGCACTTGGCCTTTGGATTTGATCTCAAACACACAATGATAAAGCGCGTGATCGAGCGACAGCTCAGTGAAACTGCGGTCGGGAAACACGCGCTTCATGACTTCGGCCATCTGGGCCCATTCCCGTTCGCCCCAAAAATCGTCAAACATGAGGAAACCTCCATTGAGCAGGTATTTCCTCAATGCCTCAATCTCGGGATCGGTGAGTTCGAGGCTGCCCGGTTCGACCATGTAGATAAAGGGATAATCAGAGAGGTCTTTGTCCGTGAGCCACAGATAACGCGCATCCGGATCGACCTTCAATGAGGTCATTTGCTGGAGCCGGTAGGAAAAATTCAGTTCAGCATCGGGCGTGTCCGTCGCCCATCCGCCCCGACCCCAGCCGCCCGAGGAACGCCGCACGCGCACAAAGGTAAATACGTCCTTCTCATGTCCCGCTGTATTGGTCCATTGAGGCGTGCCTGAGGAGTGCGACTCGACTTCCCGCGCCGTGCGCGCGCCGTCCGGCACCCGACTCTCTCCCCCGCTCCATCCGCCACCCCACCCTCCCCGGCTCCGGCCACCACTAGAGCCTCGCTGCGCCGCCACCATGCCCGCGAGCACCAGAAACAACGAGAGCAGCGGGATCAGCCGTTTCATTTAGCCTCCTCGCGGCTGAGCTGGAGCAACATCGTGAGTGCCTCGCGGAAACGCGGCGCCTCTTCGAGGGCGAGCAACGTCTGCGCGCGCGCTTCGGCCGTCTCGCCATTTTTCCGTAGCAACTGCGCAAGTTGAAAATGCCCTCCGGCGGGATCGGCCGCGCCGAGTTGCAGCAACGTGCGCCATGCGGCGATCGCACCCGGGGTATCGCCAGACTCCGCGCTCGCTTGCGCGAGCGAGCGCCACGGCGGAGCCACGAGCGGATTTACCGCGAGGTAGCGCTCGGAATTAAGCTTCACGGCCGGCCAATCTTTGGCCTCGGTCGCCAACTCCGTGAGCCGTTGATAGGCATCGATGGCTTCATCATCGATGGCTGTCCATGCGGTCAATACGTCTCGCTCCGCATTTTTGTCACCCGTTTCTTTCAGGAGTGCGGCTAGATGGATGTAAGCGCTGTCCGCCCCCTTCGCCGTGGGAAACAGATTCACGAGGCGCTCAAGCAAGGTGCGGGCTTCGGCCCAATTTTTCTTACCCGTCAGCTCCCGCACTCGCTTCATCATCAGCCAAGAATTATCGGGATGGGTGGACTCCCACGCGGCGACCTCGATCGCGTTCGCCGTCGCCAGCATCAGCTCCGCCGGTGGCTTTTCGAAATTCAACTTCGGCGCCAGCTGCTCAGCGCTCTCGCGGGCATAAACCGCAAATTCTTTTTCCAACGTGTCCAACGGCGCCACGTTCTTGGCCAGCGCCGCATTAATTTCAATGCCACCGCGGAGGTCGCGCAGCACGCCCCGCAGGGTGTCGATGCCATGGCGCAAAATAATGAACTCAACCACGAGCGAAGACTGAAGGTAGGCAAATTGCAGGTGCCGCGGCGACTTTGGAGCGAGAAAGGAAGCGCTCAAACCAGCGATCTGCGCCATATCGCCGTCCAAAATCATCTTTCGGTATTCTACATTGATCCGCATGCCCCAGGCTCGGCTCGCTTGCCGTTCCTCATAGACTGAGATGCCTTCGCTCAACCAGCGCGGCATTTTATTCTTCGTCATTTGCAGCGTCACGACGTGACAAAATTCATGCCATAACACCGCCTCCCAATTCGTCGACCGACCACCGAGGGCTGCCGGGCTGTTGGCGGTAACCACCCGGCCAAAGCACACGCCCAAGAAGCCCGCAACATCCGGCATCCCGAAGGTCCGCACCGCGAAATCCTTGGGGTCCGCGAAGATCTCCACATAGGTCGGATTCGCGAGCTCGACTTCATATTTTGCCGTGAGCGTCCGCTTCGCCTTGGTCAGCAACTCAAGGACCCGCGGGCCGTAAATCGCAGCCTCATCCTTCGTCATCCGGATCACAAAATCGTCCGAAGCCAGCGTCGCATATTTGGCCATCGTGTCCTGCAGGGACACGAGGTTGAACGCCTCGACATCGTAGTCGTCCCGTTCATGCACCGCTCGCGCCAGCGCCCAGCCTTCGGTCTCCTCGCCGAGACGAAGCAAATCATTCGCGAGCTGCGCCGTCGCGGGAAGATAGCTGGGGTCAGCCTCCCGCGCCCGACGCTGGTAAGTGGCCCCTTCCGCGAAGCGATACTTGGCGGAGAGCTTCTTCCCAATGAGATAATCGACGCGGGGATTCTTCGGCCAAAAGCGCAGCGCCGTCGCCCGGGACGTCGCCTCGTCTGAGATGTCGTTGCGCAGATGCGCCACCACTGCCCGATAGGCCCACGCGTCCGACTGGACAGGATTCGTAGCGACGACTTCCGCGATAAACTTCTCCGCACCCTCGTAGTCCTCGGCATCAATGCGGCGGTCGGCCAACACGAGCAGGCTCGGGATGTGCTTGGGATTGATCTTCAACGCCGCATTCAACGCCGCGGCCGAGACCTCGCGATCGCCGCCCTCGTAAGCGCGAGCGCGACCGGAGTGGAGATCGGGGTCGTCGGGCAAAACTTTCAGACCGGCTTCAAACGCTTTCGCCGCGAGAGGAAAATCGTGTTTCTCCAACGCCAGCTCGCCCCGCGCGAGATAAACATCCCGCAACTTCGGGTCGGCCTTCTCCGCGACCGCGAAGACACGTTCCAGCACATCCTTCGGGTCAGCGCCCAACAGCAAAGCCGCACGGCCAAACACCACTAAGTCCGCCGGTTGACGATAGGTCCATGACCGGCCAGCGACCAACCGCGTGATCTCCTCGGCGCTCTTGGCGGCCTCGGCGGGCCGGCCGTTCGCAACGGCGACTTCACGCGAAAGCCAACGCAGGCGAATGCTGGAGGGATCGCTGCCGAGCGCGACTTTCATCGTGGTGTCCGCCTCGGCGTATCGTCCGGTCGCGAGCAACGCTTCGACCCGCAGAATTTGCCAGTCGACATTACCCGGCGAGGAACGCAACCCACCCTCGGTTTCCGCCAGAGCGAGGGAATAATTACCCGCCAAAAATTCCCGCCGGACGTCCGCCGGCTCGGCAGCATTCGCTTCGAGTACGGCCGCGAGCGACGTGACGACAGCCATGCCCCAGCACCGAAGTCGGGGGTAGGCACCGCGTGAGGGCGAAATGTCGCTCATGCGGGTAGCGTGGGGGGTAAGTAAATCTTGGCAAGGCACTGACACGTTTCGTTGAAGACGCACCGAACCGGAAAGAGTCGTAGGAATCCAGCGATTTTTTCCGGCGTCCGACAAAAGGCCGAACTCAGGGGAAGGGACGGCCGCTTACATCAACGTCCAACCGCGCGGTTCATAGGAGCGAGCCCGCACCCGCCGTCGCCGAAACCAACCCACCGGGCGCCTCGCCCCGCGCCCTGACCGTAACCACACCCAGCCGATTCGGGCGTTCCTTTTCGAAGTACCCGAGGAAAATCTCGCCGACCGACGGAAGCCCGAAAACCACCGCGAGTTCGGACCAAGCGGGTGTCTGCCTAAATGACCGTGAGTCCTCGCGCCCCCCACTGCAGCATTCAGAAGGAACCCCTTTCCTTGGCCGGCGTCTCCGTTGACACGAGCCGCCGCTGCCGTCGCGCCGCCCACAAACCGTGCTTTGGTGCGAAGACCAGCGCGGCCAAAAAGACTGCCGCCTGCAAGAGCACGATACACGCCCCCGTTGAAGCATTGATAAAGAAGCTCAGATAAACGCCAAAAAAGCTGGAGCCCATCGCACTCGCGGCAGCAATAAGGAGCATCAAGTTAAATCGATCCGTCAGCAGATAGGCGATACACCCGGGCGTCACCAGCATCGCAATCACCAAGATAATGCCCACCGCCTTCAGCGAAACCACGATCGTCACGGCCAAAAACGACAGGAGCAAATAGTGGAGGAACGCCGTGCTCAACCCGATGGTCCGCGCGTGCCCGGGATCAAAACAATAGAGCAGCAGGTCGCGCCGCAGGAAAAGGATCACCCCGAGCGTAAACCCAGCTACGATCAAGGTGTCGCGCAGATCACCCGGAGCCAGCCCGAGAATATTTCCAAACAGGATATGGTCCAGATGCAGGTCGCTTTTCACCTTCGTAAAAATCACGAGGCCAAACGCAAATAAACCAGTGAACACCACGCCCATCACCGTATCTTCCTTCACACGGCTATTGGCTTTAATGTAGCCGGTGGCCACCGCACAAAATAGCCCCGAGGCAAACGCTCCCAAGGCCAGCGGCAGACCGATCGCGTGAGCGATCACGATCCCGGGCAGCACGGCGTGCGAGATGGCATCGCCCATCAACGACCAGCCTTTGAGCACCAAATAACACGAGAGCACCGAACACACCGCGCCGACCGCGATACCTACGATCATCGCATCGACCATGAACGGGAATTGAAACGGCTCGAGCAGCGTAGTGATCATGTCGCGGCCTCCGTCGCTCCCGCACCCAGTGCCGCCGCGCGCCGCCTCGCGCGTTGCCCGATCAGCCCGTGTTTCGGCGCGAACACCAGTGCCGCGACGAACAACGCACTCTGCAGGGTCACGATACACCCTCCCGTCGAGCCGTCGAAAAAGTAGCTCACATACGCACCCACGATCGAGGATCCCACCCCCATCGACATCGCGATCCCGATCATCTTTCCAAAACGGTCCGTCAACAAATACGCCGTCGCACCCGGCGTGACGAGCATCGCCACCACCAGACACGCACCCACCGTCTGCAACGCCGCGACCGCCGTCGCCGAGAGCAGCGTCAAGAGCGTGAAATGCAGCACCGTCGTATTGAGTCCCAATGCGCGCGCTTGGTTCGGATCAAAACAAAACAGCAGGAGGTCGCGCCACTTGAAGCCCAGCACCAGGAGCGTGACCCCCGAGATGATCAGCACCTGCACAATATCCGGATTCGAGATTCCCAGAATGTTGCCAAACACGATCGAGCGCAGGTCCACCTGACTCGGGTAGAGCGAGATCAACAGCAGCCCGAGCGCGAAAAACGCCGTGAACACCACCCCGATCACCGCGTCCTCCCGCAGCCGAGTGTTCGCTTTCACGAACCCCATGCCCACCGCAGCCAACAGCCCCGTCACAAACGCACCCGCCGCGAACGGCCAGCCCGCGTAGTAGGCCACCGCGACCCCCGGAACCACCGAGTGGGAGAGCGCGTCCCCCATCAGCGACCAGCCTTTCAGTGTGATGAAACACGACAAAAACGCGCACACGCCTCCGATCACGCCACTCAAGAAGATCGCCTTCAGCATGTAGTCGTACTGCAGCGGCGTGAGCAGCGTCTCGATCATACTGCATCTCCTTGGGGCAGGGACCGACCTCCTTGTAGCCCTGCGCGTGAGAGCAGGGACCGACACACCGGGCGTCCAACGCCCACGCTTACTTTCACTTTCACTTTCACTTTCATTTTCATTTTCACTTTGATCATCAGTCGTCCCCCTCACGCTCGGTGCGCTTCTTCAAAATCTCGGCGTGCTCGGCCCGTTTGCTGTATTCGACGTGCCCGCCTTTGCCGAACACGAGCGGGCGCTCGTCGTCGGTCAGCAGCGTCACCGCTCGCCCGTCATGGTTCTGCACCGTCGATTCATCGAACCGAAAGTGCCGCAACGCCCCGCCAAACGTCCGCTGCAAATTCTCCTCGGTAAACACCTCCGCGATGGGCCCCGCTGCGAGCACCGTGCGGTTGATCAGCACCACATGGTCGCAAAACTCCGGGACCGATCCGAGGTTGTGCGTCGAGACGAGGATGATGTGACCCGCTGCCCGCAATTCCCGGAGCAGCGCGATGATCGCCGTCTCGGTGTTCACATCCACGCCGGTAAACGGTTCGTCCAACAAAATCACGCGCCCGCGCTGGGCCAACGCCCGCGCCAGAAAAACCCGTTTCCGCTGCCCGCCCGACAATTCGCCGATCTGCCGCTCGCGAAATTCCAGCATGCCGACCCGCACGAGACTCTCCTCCGCGATGCGCCGATCCTCCGCGCGCGGTGTCCGCATAAAATTCATGTAGCCGTAGCGCCCCATCAAGACCACGTCCCACACGCTCACCGGAAAACTCCAGTCGACCTCCTCGGACTGCGGCACGTAGGCCACGAGATTCTCCTTCAACGCCGCCTTCACCGGCCGGCCCGCGATCGTCACCGTTCCCGCCGTCGGCTTGAGCAACCCCATGATCGCCTTGAACAACGTCGACTTCCCGCTGCCGTTAACTCCCACCAAGGCACAGATCGCGCCGCCTTCGAGCGCAAACGAAGCAGCGCGCAGCGCCACGTTTCCATTGGGATAACTCGCCGTGACGTCACTCACGCACACGCTCATTTCAGTGGAGACAGGGTTCATACGTTCCGAAGGTAGGAGCCCGCTTGCGGGCGATTTCCCCGGCGAGCGACCACCAGTGTGCTCAAACTCCAAGGCAGTCGCGCGACGAAATTCATTGTCCGAGAAACCCTCTCACAATCGTGCGCGCATTGTAGTCCATCAATTTCAAATACGTCGGGGCCGGACCCTGCGCATCCGTCAACGAGTCGACATAGAGCACGCCGCCATAACGCACCCCCGTCTCCCGGGCCACCTGCTGCGCTGGTTTGGCGCTCACGGTACTCTCGCTGAACACGACAGGGATTTTGTGCTGCCGCACGCCGTCGATGACTTTGCGCACCTGCTGCGGCGTACCCTGCTGATCGGCGTTCACCGACCAGAGGAACAATTCTTTCATCCCGAAATTTCGCGCCAGGTAGGGAAACGCGCCTTCGCTCGACACCAGCCACCGCCGCTCCACCGGAATCTTTTCCAGCTCCATCCGGACCGTCCGTTCGATCTCCGAAAACTTCGCCGTGTAGGCCGCCGCGTTCGCGTTATAGGTCGCCGCATTCGCCGGATCGAGCGTCACCAGCGCCTTGCGGATATTCTCCACGTAAATGACCGCGTTGCTCGGCGCCATCCACGCGTGCGGATTTGGTTTCCCGACCGAGGGCCCTTCCGCAATCCCAAGCGGGGCAATCCCCTCCGTGAGCACCGCACTCGGCACGCTCTGCAGATTGCCGAAGAAGCGCACAAACCACCGCTCGAGATTCAGTCCGTTCCACAACACGAGGTCAGCTTTCTGCGCCTTCACGATGTCCTGCGGTGTCGGCTCGTAACCATGGATTTCCGCGCCCGGCTTCGTGATCGATTCGACGATCGCGGCATCACCCGCGACGTTTTGCGCCATGTCCTGGATAATCGTAAACGTCGTCACGATACGTTTCTTCGCCGCCGCCCCATAACACGGGACCAACCCGACCCACAGAGCCACCGCAACCAAGCGGAATGTTCTCGCCGCAGTCCGTGCGTCTTGCCGACCCCGCACGCTGTCTGGAGAGAAGGGCGCATTCATGGCAACTGATCAAAAATCCCGAGAGATCCCGGCAAAAGACGGCACCTGCACCGCATCGACCGCGAACGGGCGTTCACTCGCATCCGGTCGGTCAGTGGCCCACTCCCGGCAGAGCCTGTCTGGCGCGGGCTGAAAAACGGATCGGCGCTTTTGTCAGCCTGCAGCGCCGTGGCGGGGACGGCAGCCTGGGGCGTTGCCCGATGAGGCCGGGGGCGGCTATAGCCGTCACGTTTCAGTGCAGTGTCGGTCCTGCGCTCGCCAACGTGCCGCTGCCCGATGGCGCAACCCCGCGTGGCGGCAAGCCCCAGCCCACCCGCGAGCAGTCTCCGTGATCTCAATCGTAGAAAGTGGTCCGAATGCGGGGATCCGGCTAAGCGAAGCCGCGCAGAAAAATCAGGTGAATGCGTCACAGTGCGGGTGACCATGGTTAGTTATTTTGATGAGTCAAAATAAATGTTTAGTTGCTTCAAATCATTATTTTACTACCACCCTCACATGGCTACGAGCACCGTTGAAAATTACCTAAAACACATGCTGCTGCTCTCCGAGGGGGGTGAGGAGCTCGTGTCGATGGGTGCGCTCGCCGAGGCCCTTGCCGTCGTGCCGGGCACCGTAACCACCATGGTCAAAGCCCTCGCCGATTCCGGGCACGTCGAGCACCGCCCCCGTCAGGGCGTGCGCCTCACCGCCGAGGGCCGCCGCGTCGCGTTAAACGTCCTCCGCAAGCACCGCCTCGTCGAGTGCTTCCTCGTAAACGTCCTCAAAATGGACTGGGCCGCCGTCGACACCGAGGCCGAGCAGCTCGAACACGCCATCTCCGACGAGGTCCTCGACCGCCTCGACGCGCTCCTCGGCCATCCCGCGACCGACCCGCACGGTGATCCCATTCCGAGCCGCCAGGGCAAACTCGACTCTCAGGTCTACGCCACCCTCGCCACGTGTGTCGTTGAAAAACCGCTACGCATCGTCCGCATCACGGACCAGTCCGCCGAGTTCCTCCAGTTCGTCGAACAAAACCGCCTGCTCCCCGGAGAATCCGTCCGCGTGACCGAACGCAATCTCGCCTCCGGTCTCGTCACCGCAAAAAAAACCGCCGGCCGGCCTCTCGCGCTCAGCCTCGCCGCCGCCGGAAAAATCCTCGTGCAGCCCACGCGGTAGACCGACCGCAGGCCGGCGCGGCTTCGTCGGGTCAGCCGACCTCCCGCGCCACGCGCTGCCAAATCAGCGTGAACGAGGAACAATAGTCCTCGGGTCGTGCCGCCAACCGCCGCGCCAATTCGTCCACCGCGAGCCACTCACCCCGCTCAATCTCCTCCGGATGCAGCTCAAACGGCCCTTCGTGACGAAGCCGATAGATCCAACAAAATTCCCACCCGGTCTCTACGCACGCCTCAATCCGAAACCAGCGCTCCGGCGGGGCAGACAAGCGCACCCCAATCTCCTCCCCTAATTCGCGCACGGCCGCCTTATCGTAGTCCTCGCCTGCGTCGAGATGACCGGAACACGAGGAGTCCCATAGCCCTGGGGACAGATCTTTTTTCATCGAGCGCTTCTGCAGGAAAATTCGCCCGGCCGCATCAAACACGAGCACATGCACCGCCCGATGCCAGAGCCCCGTGGCATGCACGACTCTGCGGGTTTCCCGGCCCACGACTTCATCGCGCGCGTTCACCACATCAAACCATTCATCGGTTGTCTTGATCATGCAGCCAGCGAATGAGCCCGGATCTGAAAACGCTTCAAGCCCCGTCCGCAGCATGGCTCACGGAAGATTGGCTTTGTCATCCCCGGCCCTTCCTGTCCTCTCCTCCCTTCTCGTATCTAAAACACCATGGCCAAAATTGACGTCAGCAAAGTCGCTGAGATTCTGAAGAAAAACCAAATCGATCCCGCGATGCTCCGCCGCGTCATCGAAGAGATGAACCTCGCCGTCGAACCCGAGGGCGCCGACGGCGACAAGCCGCCCGCAGTGAAAAAACAGTTCGTCGTGATCATCAGCGACCCGGAAGGCCGCCTCCCGAAAAACGATTTCGTCGGCTGGGTGGTTCAGATCCCCGAGAGCGAGAGCCCTTCCACGACGCTCGACCGTATCTTCCGTAGTTCCTACGACTACAATACGACCAAGAAAGGCCAACTGCTGCCCGTGAAGACCGTCGGCGAAGCCATCGAAGCCGTCCCCGCCAAATTCCTCAAAGAGGCCGACGTCTGGATAAAAACCAAAACGCCCGTCCTCGTCGTGAAAACCGACAACGAGATTCCGAAGGAGTAATTCTCCGCGTGAAAACGCCCGCGCGACCGCTGGCCATTTGTCTGCTGAGTGTCTGCCTCGCGGGGTCGGCAGGTTGCGACGCGCAATCTTCCGGGATGTCGGGCTCTCCGGCGCCCTTGGTCACGTCGTCCTACGAAGTCGTCCACACCTTTCCGCACGACCCCGCAGCGTTCACGCAAGGCCTCGTCTTCCTCGACGGTGACCTCCTTGAAAGCACCGGCCTCAACGGAAAATCCACCCTCCGTCGCGTGGAGCTGTCCACCGGTCGCATCCTCCGCCACGTGCGCGTCCCCGCCGAATACTTCGCCGAGGGTATGACCGTGCTCGGCGGAAAAATTTACCAACTCACTTGGAAAAATCAGAAGGGCTTCGTCTACGACCTCGCCACCTTCACTCTCGAAAAAGAATTCTCCTACGAGGGGGAAGGCTGGGGCCTCACCACCGATGGCCAATCGCTGATCCTCAGCGACGGCACCCACCAACTCCGCTTTCTTGATCCTGTCACCTTCAAGGTCACGCGTACGGTAAATGTCCTCCGCGACGGCCAACCCCTCCGTTTACTCAACGAGCTCGAATTCATCCGCGGCGAAATTTACGCGAACATCTGGCAGAGCCACACCGTCGTCCGCATCGCGCCCAGCACTGGCCACGTGATCGGTCTGATCGATTTCTTCGGACTCTTGCCCGACGCCGACCGCACTGCGGACACCGATGTCCTCAATGGTCTCGCCTACGACGCCGCCACCGACCGCCTCTTTGTCACCGGCAAGCACTGGACGAAACTCTTCGAAGTGCGCCTCAAACCGGCGCGACTCTGAGTCGCCGGTTGCGCGCTTGCCGATCTCCGTCGCCCACTCAAAGTCACCCTGCAACCGCTCGTTCATGGCTGCCAAATCCCTCCCTCCTCCCCTCCTTTACGCCGACACCACACGCAGCGCCGACGCCCTTTACTTTGGTCGCGTCGAAGTGCCCGACCCGTTCATCGCCTTCGGCGTGCGGGGCAAAAAATACGCCGTGGTCGGCGCGCTCGAGTTCGGGCGGGTCAAAAAAACATCCTCATTCGACGTCGTCCTCCCGCTGGAATCTTACGTGAAACGTGCCCGCGACCTCTGGCCGGATCGTAAACTCGGCGCCGCCGAATTTATTTCTCTCCTCGCAAAGGATTTTTCGCAAACGCGCTTCACGGTTCCCGAAGATTTTCCCGCTCGGATTTACGAGAAACTCTGCGAACTCGGCCTCGAACTCGAAATCGCCGATGGCGCGCTCTTTCCCGCACGCGAAATCAAAACCCCCGCGGAAACCGCCGCCATTCGCGAAGGCAATCGACTCAGCGCCCTTGGCTTCGCGGCCGCGGAAAATATTCTCCGCACCAGCACGATCTCCGGTCGGGAACTGCTTCACCAGGGAAAACGGGTGACGAGTGAAATGCTCAAGTTCGCCATCGAGGTCGCAATTCTGGAGGCGGGCGGCGTCTCGGCCAACACCATCGTCGCTGGCGGCGACCAAGCCTGCGACCCCCATGAGCGGGGTTCCGGACCCCTCAGGCCAAATGAGCTCATCATCATCGACATCTTCCCGCGCGTCACGGCCACGGGCTACCACGGCGACATGACGCGCACTTTCCTGCGGGGGCGGGCCAACGAAGCCCAGCGCGCCCTCGTCGCCGCCGTCCGCGCCGCCCAACTCGCGGCGCTCAGCGCTATCCGCGCCGGTGCCAATGGCCGATTGGTTCACGGCAAATGCGTCGAAGTGTTCGCCGCCCGCGGCTACGAGACCACGCACACGTCCACGGGCGCTTCCGGGTTTTTCCATGGCACCGGTCATGGCCTCGGTCTCGCCGTGCACGAGCTGCCCCGGATGAGCGGCACCGTTGATTACATTCTGCGAAAAAACTCCGTCGTGACCGTCGAGCCCGGCCTTTACTACCCCGGTCTCGGCGCCTGTCGCATCGAAGACGTCGTCCTCGTGACTTCCACCGCTCCGAAACTTCTCTCCCAATATCCCTACGATTGGGAACTCAGCTAATCTGCGCATGAAATCGCTCCCTTCTCTGCTCAAAAAAATCGCAGGCCTGCGCATTTTGGTCATCGGCGATGTCATGCTGGACCGCTACATCTGGGGAGATGCTACCCGCATCTCGCCCGAGGCCCCGGTGCCCGTGATCGATGTCTCCCGCGAGACGTGGACCGCCGGCGGTGCCGCCAACGTCGCACTCAATATCGCCGCGCTCGGCGCTCGTTGCACGGTCGGCGGATTCGTGGGCTCGGACGAATCTGGCGCCAAGCTGACCCAATCGCTCGAGAGCAAAAAAATCGCCGTAATCAAAACGCCGGGCTCTGCCCAGACGATCGTGAAGACCCGCGTAATGGTGCAGCGCCAGCAACTCTGCCGGATCGACCTGGAGTCCCCGCCCGCGTCCTACGGGATGACCGCCCTGCAGGCGCAAGCGCTGTTCGCCCAAGAAATCGCCGCCTGCGATGCCGTGATCATCTCCGACTATGCCAAGGGCATTCTCAACGATGAGGTGGTTGCCCGCGTCACCCAACTCGCCCGCGCGGCCGGCAAATTCATCGCCCTCGACCCGAAGCCCAAGCGCAAACTCTCCTTCCACAGCCTCGATCTCATCACGCCCAACAAGCGCGAATCCCTCGAACTCGCCGGGCTCACTCCCGCACCCCACACGCCTTATCCCGCGGCCGAGGTCTGCACCCGCCTCCACGAACGTTACAGCTCTAAGCATCTCGTCATCACGTTGGGCGAAGAGGGCATGCTCCTCAGTTCGGGCGGAAAAATTATCTGCACGATCCCGACGGCGGCCCGGGAAGTTTTCGACGTTTCCGGTGCTGGCGACACCGCCCTCGCCGCCCTCGTGCTCGCGCTGACCGCCGGCGCGAAACTGGAAAACGCCGCCCTCTTCGCCAACGCAGCCGCTGGTGTCGTCGTCGGCAAACTCGGCACGGCCACGGTCTCCCCCGCCGAACTTCGCGCCTACGTCGCCCACGAATCATGAGCAAAGCACTCTTCCTCGATCGCGACGGGACGCTCATCCTTGATAAACATTATCTCGCCGACCCCGCCGGCGTGGAACTTATCCCCGACGTCGCTGCCGCCCTCATCCGCGCCCGGTCGTTAGGTTATAAGTTATTCATGCTCACAAACCAGTCCGGCATCGGCCGCGGCCTGTATTCCCTCGACGACGTTCACCGCTGCAACGAGCGCATGGACGAACTGCTCGCGCTCTCGCGGCCGATCTTCGACGGCATCTGCATTGCGCCCGAGTCGTCGGACCAGCCGTCGTTCTATCGCAAACCGTCCCCTCGCTACATTCTCGAAATGATCACGCTGCACGGCCTCGACCCCACTCAATGTTGGATGGTCGGCGATCGCGACAGCGACATCGCGGCGGGGCTCAATGCCAAGATCAACGCCGCCGCGGTCTGCACCGGCAAGCACGACGACGCGACGTGGGCCGCTCTCGCCGCCCCCGGGGTGCGGGTCTTTCCTGGTCTCCGCGAATTCGTCGCCACGCTGCGGTGATGTTATGCCCGAGCTCGCTGAAGCCGAATTCTATCGCAAGCGCTGGGACCTCGCTGCGTGCGGCTCGATTGTCACCAGCGTGCTGACCCATGATCGCGCCGGAGTTTTCCGCGGCACCGATCCTGCGATCGTGCGCCGACACCTCACGCAAGCCCGATTCCAAAGCTCCCAGGCAGCGGCGAAGCAGATCATGTTTTGCTTTTCGGGCGACTGTTGGCTCGGTCTTCACCTCGGCATGAGCGGCGCACTGCGCGCCGAACCACCCGACTACGTCCCGCAGAAACACGATCACCTCGTGCTCGTCACGCCGAAACAGGCCCTCGTTTTCACCGATCCGCGCATGTTCGGGCGCGTGCAGTTTCACCATGATCCCGCGCCGCCCGAGTGGTGGACAGCGATCGCCCCCGCCATTCTCTCGCCCGCCTTTACGCTCGAAGCCGTCACCCTGTTCCTTCGCCGGCGCGCGCGCACGCCGATCAAAGCCGTCCTCCTGATGCAGGAGCGCTTCCCGGGGATCGGCAACTGGATGGCCGACGAAATCCTTTGGCGCGCTGCGATTCACCCGCAACGCCGCGCTGGCGCGTTGCCACCGACGGAGATTCGCACGCTCTGGCGCGAATGCCGCCGCGTCGCTCGGCTCGCTCTTCGCATAATCGCCGGTCACGGTGACGTCCTCCCGCCCGACTTGAACGCCCACATCCCGCGCACGTGGTTGTTTCATCATCGCTGGGCCGACGGTGGCCGCTGTCCGAAAACCCACGAGCCCCTGCTGCGCGCAGCGGTGGGCGGCCGCACGACCTGCTGGTCACCAGCCCAACAGCCGTTTCGCTAATATGTCCACCACTCCGAAACTGCGCCTCGACGAACTCCTCGTCGCCCGCGGCCTCGCCCCGACACGGGCTCAGGCGAAAGCACTGATTATGAGTGGCCGCGTTCTGCGCGGCACGGATCGCCTCGACAAACCGGGTAAAGAATTCCCGACCGACCTCGATCTCATCGTCGAGCAACCGCCGCGTTTCGTCTCCCGCGGAGGCGAAAAACTCTGCGGTGCCCTCGAACGCTTCGCGCTCGATCTCCGCGGCGCGCACGTCCTCGACGTCGGCGCGTCCACCGGCGGCTTCACCGACTGCGCCCTCCAGGCGGGGGCCGCGGACGTTATTTGCGTAGATGTCGGCCGTGCGCAGCTCCACCCTAAACTTCTCGCCGACCCGCGCGTCACGAATTTCGAAAAAATCAATGCCCGCCATCTGACCGCGCGCGACCTCCCGCGCAGTGATTTCGATATCATCGTGATGGATCTCTCGTTCATCTCCCTTCGTTCGGTGCTTCCCGCCGTCTGGCCGCTCCTGCGAGTCGGCGGCACCTTGATCGCGCTCGTCAAACCCCAGTTCGAAGCCGGAAAAGCCGCCGTAGATAAAGGGCGCGGCGTCATCCGTGATACCGCGGTGCAGGACGCGGTGCTGCGCGGCATCCGGGATTTCGCCCTCGCCGGACTCCCCGGGGCCCGACTCGTCGGCACCATGGATTCGCCGATTACAGGCACGGACGGCAACCGGGAGTTTCTGCTCGGACTACGCAAATAAACCACTCACCCTCTCACTCTCACATGCCACCCATCCGCAAGCTCGCGTTCGTGGTGAACGAGGTAAAACCCGGCGCCGCCGAACTCGCCCGCGAACTGCTCGTAATCGCACGCGGTGCCCGCGTCGTCCTCAAGCACACGAAACGTTTCCCACTGCCGAAAGGCTGGCTGCGTGGCTGCGACGTCTGCTGCGTCATCGGCGGCGACGGCACACTCCTCGGCGTCGCCCGCGAGGCGGCGCGCGAACAGGTACCGATCATCGGGGTGAATCGCGGCAGCCTCGGTTTTCTCACCACCTTTTCGGCCGATGAGGCGCGCGCCCAGTTTCGCGACCTGCTCCGCGGTCATTTTCGGGTGGCCCACCGCGCCATGCTCGAGTGCTCCAACGGCCACGGTCTGCCCGAACTCGCGCTGAACGACGTGCTCATCAAAGACAAAATCAACTCACGCTTGGTCCGCCTCGAGGTCTTCGCCGACGGTGAACTCGTCACGAACTACACGTGCGATGGTCTGATTTTTTCGACGCCCACCGGCTCCACCGCTTACAACCTCTCCGCAGGCGGGCCGATCATCCATCCGAGCGCCAGCGTCATCGCCATGACGCCCATCTGTCCACACACGCTGAGCAACCGCTCGATCATCCTCCGCGAAAACGTCCACCTCCGGGTTTTCAATCGCAGCCCCGGTTCGACTTTGCTCGTAGCAGTGGATGGACAGCGCAATCTCCGCGCCGCCAACGATGCGCCCACCGAGATATCGATCTCCAAACTCCGGCTACCGCTCGTCCAGCGCGCTGATTATTCCCACTTCGCCGTGGTGCGTTCTAAACTCAAGTGGAGCGGCGGCTTTATCGATCAGCGCTAGGTAAATCGGCGCTCCACACTGGGCGCAAAAAAGCCCCGGTTTTCACCGGGGCTTAAAAATTAACCGGAGCGGGAAATTATTTCCCTTAGCTCTTCTTCTTCTTTTCGGCCTTGGCCTTTTCCATATCGGCCTTCAGCGCAGCCTCTTCGTCGGCGTCGAGCTTGCCGTTAGCATTCTTGTCATACTTCTTGAGGTCGGCTTCGGCCTTCTTTTTCTTCTTCGCAGCTTTTTCGGCGTCATCCGCAGCGCGGACGGCGGGAACAGTGAACATGCCGGCAACAGCGAGGACGCTGGCGAGCAGGGTGATTTTGGAGGATAGTTTTTTCATTGGCGCGAACACAGAATAGAATACCGGACAGGAAATCCAGCCTCTTTTATAGCCACGAAATGACGACTTGGCGGACCCGATCCAGCCGTTTGTAGGCCACCATCTCCGGCGACATCGAAGTGAGCGCCCGGCGCAATCCGGCCGCCGCCGCCCCATCGGCCACCATCGTGTCGAGCCGGTGCAATGCGATGCGCAGCCCAAACACGACGCCCCCCGACTCCGGTAGGGCCATCAACACCTGATGCTCGACGCGGAGCCAGAGCCGCTCCGGGGAAGTCGGTAGATCGGGAGCCGGCACGCCCCTCGCGGGATGAAGATTGAATTCGTCGCTCGCGGCGAGGCCCCAGTTGTCGCGCTGATAGGCAACCCCCGGCTTGAGCCGGTTAAGGAATTGTTGGATCGGCGAAGCGAGCGCGCTAGTCAGCCCCGGCACGACGCCATGGATGACATCGAGGGTCTGGCCCAACTTCTCTTCCAGCGCCCAACCGGTTGGAAAGCACAAGGCTCCGCCGCGCAGACGAAACGCGCCACTCGCGTCCCGCGATAACAATAGAAAATCCGGCTCCATCGCAGCACCCAGACCGCGAATCGTGGCAGAGCTCGCCACGCCCCATCCAGCACACAGCGCGGCAAACTCCGCCAGGAGCGGCTCCCCCTCGGCTGTGAGCGCCGCGTAGCGCTCAGGCTCCAGAGCAAGCCAGCGCATCCGCTCCGCCAACACGCGCCCCGTCGGATCGCGCGACTGAAAAAATTCGCGTGGCTCCCCGCGGCGGAGCGTCAGGTGGTGACGGTAATCCCCGGCGGCGAAAAGATCGCCGAGCGCGCTCACGGTCGCACCACAAGCTGCGTGCGCCGCCCACGCTGGAAATATTTTTTCGCAAACACCGCGAGGTCGGCGATCGTCACTGCGTCGATCTGCGCGTCGTAGTTGCGCCACGCGTTCGACGTTTTCCCTTGCAGCACGTTGAGGGTCGCCTGCAAGGCCCGCGAGGAATTCGTCTGCATCGATTGGCGTTGCCCGGCCTTGAGCCGCGCCTGACAGCGGCGCAATTCAATCTCTTCAACGGCGCCCGCCTGCACCCGCGCAATCTCTGCGTCGATTTCCGCGAGCACTTCGCCTTCTTTGCCGGGCTGGGTCCCGGCCATGAAGTAGAACATGCCGGCATCGAGCCCGAGCACGCGTCCCGAGCGCACGAAATACGCGAGACCCTTCTCCTCGCGCACCCGCTCAAAGAGCCGCGACGCCATCCCGCTGAACAACTCGTCGGCCACTTCGCCGACATGAAAATCCTCGGCGTGCACGCGCGTACCGGGAAAGGCCTGCAAGACCACGGCCTGCTCCCGCGGTTGCTTTTCCACAAAATCGCCGATCTCCGCCGGGAGTGAAACCGGTGTGGCGGGCGCATGGCTCGACTGCGCTGTGGCCCGCGGGAGTTTCGACAGGAAGGTCTTTAGTTTCGGTCCGAGTTTCTTCGGATCGAAATCGCCGGCCACCGCGAGCACGACATTCGGGGCCACAAAAAGCCGGCGGTGGAGCGCCCGCAGCGCGGCGGGAGTCAGCGCCTTCACGCCGGCCTCGTCACCACTCGCATCGAGGGCCAGCGGGTGCGCCCCAAAGAATTTTTTCCGCAGGAGTTTTCGCGCGAGCGTGACAACATCGTCGGCGTCTTGCGCGAGCCCCGCGAGTTGCGCGTCCCGTTCGGTGGCAAACGTGGCGGCGACGAATTTCGGCTTCAGCACCGCATCGGAGATGACGGCGAGCGCCCGCGCCCAATCGGGCGGCAGCACTTCGGCGGCGACCCCAATGCTGTTGTTGCCCGCCAGCGGACCAAACGAGCCGCCGACCTCTTCGATGAATTGAGCGACCTGCGCGGCCGTGCGCTGGCCGGCATCCTTCGTGAGCATCGTGCTGAGCAACGACGTGGCCCCCCGCTGGCCCGGCTCCTCGAAAAGCACGCCGCCGTTCGCTCCGAGGCGGAAATGGAGATTCGGGAGGTGGCGATTCGGCTGCAGCAGGAGCCGCGCCCCGTTCGGCAACATAATTTCTTGGAAATCAGGCATGGACGTCCGCGTCAATTCAGGCGCTTCGATCGCGGCAACGGCCGCCTTGGGGTTGAGCGAAATCGACGTCTGGCGAGCGGGCGAAACGTAGGCCTTCAGCACCCGCACTAAGTCGGACGGCTTCACATCGCGCAACTGATCGAAATAGGAACGACTGTAATCGAGGTCGCCCACCACGACTTCGGCGGCGCCGAGTCGCGAGGCTTGGCCGCTCATGGTTTTCCTAGAGTTGATTTCGCCCACCACGATTTGGCGCAGAGCTTTCGTGAGTTGGCCAGTCGTGAAGCCCTTTGTCGCGCAGCGGGTCAACACGCGCTCAATAGCGGCGGTCGCGGCGATGCGTTTATCAGCATCCGCCGTGAACCCGATGCAAAACAATCCGCTGCTGCCGGGATTCCAACTCGATGCGTCGATGGAGTGCACCAGCCCGGCCTTCTCGCGGATCTCCTGCCAGAGCACGGAGCTGTCGCCGCCGCCCAGCACCGTGGCGAGCAGATCGAGGATCGGTGCGTCCGCATGCGTGAGTCCGGGAATCGGCCAAGTGAGGGCGCCGCGGGTGAGCTCGACATCCTCGAAGCGGTGCTCAGCCCGCGGAGCGAGTTGGAGCGGCTCGGCCGGAACCAACACGGGGGCGAGGCGCGCGCGCGGCGTGCTGCCGAAGTGTTGCTCGACCGCGGCGCGGGTCGCGGCGAGATCGATATCGCCCACAATGACGACGACCAGATTGTTCGGCACGTAACGCGCTCGGTAGTAGCCGACGAGATCTTCCCGGGTGACGGCGGAAAACACATCGCGGTGGCCAATCACGGGCTGACGATACGGATGTTCGCGGAAGGCCGTCGAAAAAAGCGCGTCCCACAGACGATTGTCCGGGTCGTCCTTCGTCATCGCGATTTCACGAAGAATAACGTCTTTCTCCTTCGCCGTTTCGTCGGCCGGGAGCGTGGAGTTCAACACCGCATCCGCGAGCAGGTCGATCGCGACCGCCGTGTGCTCACTGGGCAAATCGATGTAGTAGACCGTACGGTCAAAGGTCGTGTAGGCATTGATGTAGCCGCCGTGCGCCTGCACGGTCGCGGAAATTTCGCGGCCGGCCCGGCGCGTCGTGCCCTTGAACAGCATGTGTTCAAGATAGTGCGACAGCCCCGCGCCAAGGTGGGCGTCCTCGTGAATGCTCCCGGTTTTCACCCAGACCTGCACCGAGGCTAGGGCCGCGGAGCGATCAGCTTTGAGGATCAGCGTCAGACCATTGGGGAGGACGGTGCGCTCAACGGGCTCGCGCCAAAAAGCATCAAGGAGGTGAAGATCAGCGGTGGCAGCGGACAACAGTGTGGGCATGAAGAAGGGTTGGCTGGAGGCCGCGAGTCACTCGCTCAAGCCTTCCGAAAAAAGGCTAGGCAGAACCGAGGACTTCCGTCGAAGGTGAGGTTCCCGGAGGTCGGGCGCGCTTGGTGGGTTGAAAAGGTTTCACGAACGCCGTCTCAAAATCGTAGATTTCGGAAAAATCTTCGCGCTGGTCGCTCTCGGTTTTTGAAAACACGTTGTATTCGATCAGATTAAAAACGATGTCGCCAAAATGCGTGCAACGCGTGATCCCCCATGCCTTGAGCACCGTGTGGGTGAGGGGCCCGAACTGGTCGAGCGCGTAGACGCGGAGACCATCGAGGAGTTCGGC
>CAMCHO010000007.1 GCA_945874455.1 Opitutus sp. GAS368
GAGCGGATTGACGCGTTGGTCGGGCTGCGTGCATCCGGCTATGTGGTGACGGGCGGAAAAAAAGTGCGGTTTACGATGATCGCCGCGCGACCGAACCGACTGCGGCTCGAGACGGGAGCGGAAGGGCGTTCGCTGGTGCAGGCGAGCGACGGGGTCGACGTCCCGTGGAAGTTTGACACGGGTGTGTGGCCACCGCGCTACGAGCCGATGGGAGTGACGGAAGGGCGCGTCTTTGCCAGCGACTCGGAGTTCGACGATCCGCTGGTCGCGGGGGCGGCGCGCGGTTTTGTCTGCGATTACGCGGGGGAGCTGGAGGTGGCGGGCCGGAAGGTGGTGCGGATCTTGGTGACGCGAAAACTGACGGACACCTTTTCCCTGCTCGTGGATGCGGAGACGTATTTTATCGTGGCCCGCATTGAGCACCGGAACAGTGTGAGCGGGCGCAGGGTGGAGATCGTGACGCGCTACGAAGACTATCGGCCGGTCGACGGGGTGTTGGTGCCGCACCAGGTCGCGGTGCTGTCAGACGGAAAGATCGTGCAGCATACCGTGATCGAAAATGTGGAGGCGAACCCGGTGGTGACGGCGGAGACATTTGTGCGACCGCAGACGGTGCCGACGCAAAAACCATAGCGCCGGCGCGGGGTGATCCTGCTGGTGGGGAGCCGGAGCGCGCCCGGGCGGCTCGGGCAGAGGAGGGCCGTGTGTGATGCGTGGCCGTCGGCGAGATTCAGGGCGGGAGGGCGGCTCACGCCTTTCATCACCGCGGAGAAGTCTTGAAAATCGGAGGGTGCGACGACCCTGAGCGGAGTGATGGGAGTGCGCGGACCAAAGACGGGGGCGCGCGGGCAATTCGGAGTTTCGCAATCCGGGGGTTTCGCGGCTTGCCAGTGCGGAGCGCGCCGAATGGAGTCGCGGATATGGCTCTCTATGGATCGATGAACAACGTGCGGGCGCGGATCGCTCTACTGCCGGGTTTCGACGTCGCATGGGCGTATGCGGACGAATTGCTGCGTGCGGGTTCGCCCACGGCGGACCGGGTGCGGGCGATCGCGGTCGGGCAGCGGCAGCGGACGGAACTCGCGGGCGGGGTGTTTGTGAGTGAGGAATGCTATCGGTCAAAGGCGCGGGCGGACGGTTTTTTCGAGTCGCACCGGAAGTTTATCGACGTGCAGATCATCTTCGAAGGAGTGGAGCTGATGGAAGTAGCGGAGCTGGCGACGATGACCACGCGGCAAGCGTACAACCCCGAGCGGGATTTGATCACGTACGAGGATAATCTGGATGCCTCGTGGCTGCGGGTGTTTCCCGGGCAGGCCGCGGTTTTTTTCCCGACGGATGTGCACATGCCGCAGTTGGCGGTGCGCGAGCCCGGCGGCGTGGTGCGCAAGTGTGTGATTAAGGTCCCCGTAGTCTGAGGTGCTGAGCTTCGCGTGGTGGTGGCAGACCGCCGCAGCCCATCAAGCGGATGAACTACCGACACCATTTTCACGCCGGAAATTTTGCGGATGTGATGAAGCACGCGCTGCTGATGCGGCTCGTGCGGGCCATGCAGAAAAAGGAAAAAGGGTTTCTCTACCTCGATACGCACGCGGGGCGGGGCGGTTATGATCTTACGACGGCGGCCACCGGCGACTCGCTCGCGCGGCAACCGGAATGGCCGGATGGCGTCGGGCGCCTGGTGGGCCGCGCAGATCTACCGGAGTCAGTGGCGGACTATCTGGCGGTGGCCCGGAGGTTTGATGCGAGCCAGCGCGCGGGGGCGGACACGAACGACCACGGGGCGCTGAAATTTTATCCGGGCTCGCCGTGGTTCGTGCGGGAGCTGGCCCGACCGCAAGATCGCCTCGCGCTGTGCGAGCGGCAGCCGGACGAGTGCGCGGCGCTACGGGAGGCGTTTCAGTTTTCACCAAGCACGAAGGTGCAGGAAATGGACGGCTACGTGGCGGTCCGTGCGCTGCTGCCGCCGCCTGAGCGACGCGCGCTGGTGTTGATCGATCCGCCGTTTGAGGCGCAGAACGAGTTTGCGCAGGTCGCGCGAGCGCTGAGCGAAGGATTGCGCCGGTTTCCCAGCGCGGTGTTGGCGGTGTGGTATCCGCTGACGGAGCGGGCGCGGGTGGAGGATTTTTTTGCGGACCTGCGGGCATTGCGTCCGCCGCCGACGCTCGCGGCGGAGCTCATGATCGCGGGTGACGGCAGCACGCTGAAACTGAAGGGATGCGGACTCGTGGTGGTTAACCCGCCGTGGCAATTTGAGCGCGAAGCCGAGCCCATGCTGAGTTTTTTGAGTGAGGCGCTGGCGCAGGCACCGGGCGGCGGCGGGCGCGTGACGTGGCTGGTGGGCGAGTGAGAACGCGCGGTTCGGTGGGTGCGGCGAGCCGACGCGGCGCAGTCGGAGGCAGCGGGGCGTCGTTACGCGAATTTTTGGCGGACGACGAGGAAGAGGACCGCGCTGGCGATGAGGTCGGTGAGGCCGACGGCGAGACGGAGCGGGAGCGGGATACGTGTGAGGAAGGCGAGCACCACGAAGCCAGCGAAGGCGAGCACGGTCGCGAGGATGAGCATTTGTTTGCGCAGGCGAACGCGCTGGGCGGGATCAGCCGCAGGCGCGCTGGTGGGACTTGAGGAGGGATCGGGCATCGAGGGAGGTGGGTGCGGCCGATAGATCGGAGGGCTGACCCTATTTCGCCAAGGGGAGGAGGAGGCGCATCGTCGTGCCTGCGGGGCTCGTCGCGAGGAGCAGGATGTCGCCGTGGTGCGACAGGAGGATCCGTTTCGCAATCGCGAGGCCGAGGCCCGTGCCGTCGGGTCGGCCTGAGAGAAACGAATCGAAGATGTGTGCGCGGATGGATTCCGGAACCCCAGTGCCGGTGTCGGTGAGGTCGAGAAGCGCGAAGTGGGCGTCGTTCGGGCGGTCAGCCCTCGCGGTGAGGGTGATCGTGCCGCCGTCGGGCATGGCCTGGGTGGCGTTGATCAGCAGGTTGAGGAGGACCTGCTGGATTTGGCCCTTGTGCGCTTCGATGAAGAGCGCGCCGGCCGGTGGTTCGAAACGGAGCGACACCTTGCTTTGCGCGAGCTTGAGCCGCACGAGCACGAGGGTATCATCCACGATGTCGGCGAGCGACCAGCGGGAGTGCAGGCTGGTCGGGGCTTTGGCGAAACCGAGCACGCGGGTGACGATGGACTCGAGCTGATCGAGTTTTTCGCCGATGACGCGCATGTCGGTGCGGCGCGGGTCGCCCGCAGGGAAGTCGAGATCGAGGCCGCCGTGGAGGAGCTTGAGGACGGTGAGGGGATTACGGATCTCGTGCGCGATCTCGGCGGCGAGGAGGCCGAGGGTGGTGAGGCGTTCGTTTTTTCGGAGCACATCTTCGCGTTTGAAGATACGGGCGTAGAGCCGCGCGTTTTGCAGGGCGACGGCGCCGAGGCCGGCGAGGGCGGCGCAGAGGCGCTTCTCATCGTTGTCGAAGCGATGCGGTCGATCGGTGAACACCGCGAGGACGGCGAGCACTTCGCCCTCGAACAGCAGGGGGCTCACGAGCACGGAGCGCAGCGAGGGATCGCGGGGAACGTCCGTGAGGTCGATGAATTCGCGTGATTGAACGTCGACAAACGAAACCTGCCGTTGGGTGCGGATCGCGGCGCCCACCAGGCAGGCATTGAGGGGGTGGTGGCCACTCGGGAGCGGCGTGATGGTGCTACTCGTCAAAGACGCACACTGCACCGAGTCCGTGGTGGCCTCGTGGAAATAGAGGGCGGCGGCGCGGGCCTGCATCATGTGGCGCGCTTCGCGAGTCAGGGAGTCGAGCAGATCCTGTTGTTCAAATTTTGTGACGAGGGATTGGCCGACGGTGACAAGGGATTCGAGTTGGCGGGCTTTATTGCGGAGGTGCCCGAGTGTCCAGAGACGTTGCATCACGCGGGCGGCCTCGGCGGCGAGGGTTTCGAGTTGGGTGAGGTCGGCGGACGTGAAACCCGAGAGATGGTCGCTCTCGAGGTCGATGACGCCGATCACGTGGTCGCCGTCTATGATGGGGGCGGCCATTTCGCAACGACATGCGGGCCGGACGGCGATGTAGCGCGGCTCTACGGAGACGTCGGGTGCGAGGAGCGAGCGATGGTTGAGCACGCACCAGCCGGTGATGCCGTGGCCGAGTTTGATGTCTGAATAACCGACCCCCGTGGGCAAGCCGGTTTGCACTTCGGTTTCAAGGCGGGACGTATCTGGGCTGAGTAGCGCGATGGAGCCGGCGTTGGCGCGAAACGTCGCGACGAAGAGATCGAGCATCTCCCGGAGGGCGACTTGGGGATCGTCGACGCGGGAGGCGAGCGCAGCCACGCGGTAAAGAGCCGGTAGGAGGTTGGCGTCGGGCAGCACGTCCATCGAGCGAGTCGGCCAGCGCACGCGGGGTGCGCAAGGTGCAGTTGAGGTCGCGAGCAGCGACGGGTTTATGTTCCGCTCGCCGGAGCCGCCGGAGCGGGCACCGGAGCAGGGGAGATCACCTCGGTCATAGCATCGCGGAGGGCGACGAGGCGTTCGGGGCTATCGACCGGTTGGTGATTGGCACTCTCGATGTAAAACGTGTCGATCGCGACGCCGCGTTCGGTGCCGATGCGGGCGAACGTGATGTCGAAGGCGTGGTCGCAGATGATCTTGGCGAGCCGATAGAGGAGACCGATCTGATCGCGCGCCTGGATTTCCACGATGGTGCGCTGCATCGAGAGCTCATGGTAAACATCCACGGTGGGAGGAAAAGAGCTGTGCAAGGTTTCTCCGGTCGACGAGGCGAGGTAGCGCGTCGAAGCGATTTTTTTAGCCTGCGCGGCAATGTCGGGGAGCAAGTCGCGGTTGGCGACGAGCGCTTCCTCGATGGTGCGGGCGAATTTCTCCTGGGCGACGGCACTTTGCACGACGCCTCGGCCGGGTTCGACGACGTAGAAGGTGTCGATAGCGATATGGTCGGTGCGGGAAATGACCTTTGAGCCGAGGATACTCAGGCCCGCGACGCTGAAGGCGCCGGCAAGTTTGTAGAAGAGGCCGGCGCGATCCCACGTCACGACATTGACGACGGTGAGCGAGCGGTTGAGGTCGTCTTTCCACTCAATGATCGGTTTCAACGAGCCGACGGAATCGGCGGCCGTGATCGACTGAAGCAGCCGGTTGACCATCTGAATATGCAGCGCGATCTCGGCGGAGTCCGTGTGGACGAAATAGCGGTCGGGGAGGAGGCCGAAGTGCGCGTTGATCTCGTCCGCACTGATGCCGGGGATAGTTTTCGCGATGAGTGCCTGATGGGTCATTTTTTTCTTTTCCTGGTGGCTGGCGTCGAGTGCCGCGCCAAGTTTAAGTCGCTCAAGGGTGGAGCGGTAGAGGGTCGTGTGCAACGTGTCCTTGTAACTATTCCATAGGTCCACGGCGGTGCCGCGGGCGTCGCAGAACGTATGGACATAAAGATGCCGCAAGCGCTCGGTGTCGCCGACAAGTTCGGCAAAGGAAGCGGAGGTCTGGGGGTCATCGACATCTCGCTTCTGCCAGAAGCGTGCCATCGCGAGATGATTTTTGATCGTGAACAGCACGAGCTCGCGGCCCTCGTTCGAAACGCCGAAACGTTCCAGCAAGGGACCAGCGAGGCGAACGCCGCTTTCGGAATGGCCCTGGATAGCTTCGGCCTTGCCGATGTCGTGGAGCAAGAGCGTGAGATACAGGAGCGCCGGATCGCTGCTTTCATGGAGGGCGGCGCGATACTTGAGGGTGATGGGTTCGGCCTCGGTGAAGACGCGGTCGAGTTCGCGGATCGCGCTGAGCGTATGCACATCGGCGGTGTAGCGATGGTAATACTCGTGCTGGACCAAGCAGGTGAGGCCGTCGAATTCCGGGATGAAACGGCCCAGCACCCCCAGCTCGTGCATCTGGGAGAGGGCGGGATGGACCGCGCCCACTTCGGAGAGGATAGCACGGAAACAGATGCCGGCGTCGGCCGAACGCGCGACCTCGGGTGTCAGGCGGGGGAGCTCGGCGCGGACGAGCTGCGCGAGATGAAAATCGAGCGTGGCGTCGAGTTGCTGGCTGTGGCGAAACACCCGGAGGAGGCGCACGGGATCCGTGCTGAAGACATCGGGATTCTCCGCGGCGAGTTCCCGTCCGCGGAGGACGAAACCATCAAGGCGTTTGGAACGGGTGAAACGCGTCGCGCGGAGCCGTTCGCGAAAGGACCCGCCGCCCTCGCCGTTGGCACCGCCGCGGCCGATGCTCAGCGCGAGCCGATCCTCGACGAGCTTCGACACGCGGAACACCGTCTGCGCCGCGCGGTAATAATCCTGCATGAAGTGCTCCACCCGGGGCAGCATTTCGACCTCGGTGTAACCGAGGTTTTGCGCGATGCGCGGCTGAAGATCGAGATTCATGACATCCGTCGCGCGGCTGCTCATGAAATGGAGGTCGTTGCGGACCCGCAGGAGAAAGTCGTAGCCCCGGTGGAATGCGGCGAGGTCCTCGGCGCGCAGGTAGTTTTGCGCGGCGAGCTCGTCGAGGGAAGTGATGCCCAGCTTCACGCGGGCCATCCACACGGCGTTCTGGTAGTCGCGGAGGCCGCCGACGCCATTCTTGATGTCGGGCTCCTGATTGAAAACGGTGTTGGCGAATTTCGCTCGGCGGCTCGTCTGGTCGTCCAGTCGCGCGGCGATGTAGCCCTTGGGGTCTTCGCTGACGTAGTAGCTGCGGTAGGCCTGCGAAAACGTATCGTAGAGTTTCGGTGAGCCGGCGATGAGGCGCGCTTCGAGGAGGGCGGTCTTCGATTGGATTTCCCGGCGGGCTTCGTCGAAGGCCTCGTCGATCGTGCGGGTGGAGTGGCCGACTTTCAGCCCGCAATCCCAGAGAATGTAGAGGATTTCATTGGTGATATGTGTCTGGAGGGGCTTGGCGGCGGCCGGCTTCGTCTTCGTTGGGAAGAGAAACATCACGTCGATATCGCTGAGGGGGTTGAGCTCGCCGCGTCCGTAGCCACCGAGTGCTACGAGGGCCACGGGGGCAGGCAAGGGGCCGACGTTGCGCGTGTAGGTCTCAATGGCGTGGTCGAAAAGGTGCGTGAGCAGGGCGTCGATCAGTGCCGCGCGATGGTGGGTCGTGGCGAGGCCGGTGGCCCCGGCCTCGTGTCGGGCGCGCAGGGCGGCGGTTTCGACCTTTAGGAATTCCTTACAGGCGGCCAGTCGCGCCGGGACGGGCACTTCGCCGCTGAAGCGGAGCCGGTCGGTGGCGGGTGGCGGCGGGAGTGCAGGCATGAGGGAAGCGGGAAATAAGCAATAACTGGCAACCATTAGGCAATCTCCCAATCACGGTGCCGCACGCCGCGCTTGCATCGCTCCCAGGCCCACGGTTTTCTCGTGGGTTCCTAATCTGAACCGACCTATGGCCGAGATCACCAAGAGCTACGAATCCCGCGACGTTGAGAAAAAATGGTATGCCGCTTGGCAGGCCGCGAATGCCTTTGCCGGCAGGGTGACGCCGGGCAAGGAGCCCTACTCGATCGTGATCCCGCCCCCGAACGTCACGGGCGTGCTCACCATGGGACACGTGCTCAACAACACGATCCAGGATGTTTTGATCCGTCGCGCGCGCCTTGAAGGCAAGTCGGCCCTCTGGCTGCCCGGTACTGACCACGCGGGCATCGCGACGCAGAACGTCGTCGAGCGTCAGCTCCGGCAGACCGAGAAAAAAACTCGCCGCGACCTCGGTCGCGAAAAATTTCTCGAAAGAGTCTGGTCTTGGCGCGACGAAAAAGGCGGAAAGATTCTCGAACAACTTCGCGCACTCGGCACCTCGTGTGACTGGGAGCGCACGCAGTTTACGATGGACCCGCACTACTCGCAGGCGGTCCTCACGGCGTTTGTTGATCTCTTCGGCAAAGGAAATATCTACCGCGGCAAGCGGATGGTGAACTGGTGTCCCGTCTCGCAGACAGCGCTCTCGGACGAAGAGGTGAACATGAAGCCGGTGAACGGCTCGATCTACCGGGTGCGCTACGAGCGGACGGATGCGCCGGGGGTGTTTGTCGAGGTCAAGACCACGCGGCCCGAGACGATTCCGGGTGACGTCGCCATCGCGGTGCATCCCGAGGACCCGCGATACGCTGGGTGGATTGGGAAAACCGTGCGTCGCGCCCTCGGGCCGGCGGCGGAAATCCCGATTATTGGCGATGCGGCGGTCGACCAAGCGTTCGGCACCGGCGCGCTGAAGATTACTCCGGCGCACGACAAGGTCGATTTTGAGATCGGCCAGCGTCACCATCTGCCAATCATCGACGTGCTGGAGGCGGATGGAAAACTCAACGCGTTTGCCGGTCCCGAGCTCGCTGGACTCGACCGTTTCGCGGGTCGCAAGAAAGCCGTCGAGTTGCTCAGCGCCAGCGGGGCCCTCGTCGCCGAAGAACCCTACGCGAACAACGTCGGCTACTCCGAGCGCGCCGATGTGCCGATCGAGCCGCGACTCACGTGGCAGTGGTGGCTGCGTTACCCGCGAGTCGCCGAGGCCAAGACGGCGGTGCGCGACGGCCACATCCAGTTTCACCCCGAGCGGTGGAGTAAAGTTTACCTGCACTGGCTGGAGAACATCCAAGATTGGTGCATCAGCCGCCAGCTCTGGTGGGGGCACCGCATTCCGGTTTGGTATCGGAAGGGCCTCGACAAAGAGAAACTCACGGAGGCCGATCTCCGCGATGCGACGAAAGTCCACGTCTCGCTCACCGGTCCGGCCGATCCGGAAAACTGGACGCAGGAGGACGATGTGCTCGACACGTGGGCGTCGTCATGGCTTTGGCCCTTCGCGACGATGGGCTGGCCCGATCAGGACAAGATGAAGGCGCAGGGCCTCGATTATTTTTACCCGACGACGACGCTCGTGACGGGGCCGGACATTATCTTTTTCTGGGTCGCGCGTATGATTATGGCCGGACTGGAATTTATGCGGCCGGGTGAATCGCTGGAGCGGCGCATTCCGTTCAAGCATGTTTACTTCACCGGCATCATTCGCGACCAGCAGGGCCGCAAGATGTCGAAGTCCCTCGGCAACTCGCCCGACCCGCTCGATCTCATCAATGCCTACGGCGCCGATGGCCTCCGGTTCGGCATCGTGTCGATCGCGCCACAAGGGCAGGACATCCGCTTCCAAGAAGACCGGATCGAGAGCGGTAAGAATTTTTGTAACAAGCTCTGGAATGCGTGTCGGTTCCGCCAGATGAGCGGCGAGGCGGGGGACAACGCGTCGCTCTCGACGATTCTGGCGCGCCTCTCGCCGGAGAAATTTGACGCGGACGACCACGCCATTCTTCAGCGCCTGCTCGCGACGACGCGCGAGGTGGAACGGTGTTTCGCCGAATTCGAATTCAGTGCGGCGGTGCAGGCCCTCTACGGCTTTTTCTGGAATGATTTCTGTGACTGGTATGTGGAAGTCTCGAAGTCGAAACTCCAGGAGGCCGACACCAAGGCTACCTGTCTCGCGATCCAAGATATGGTCCTGCGCCAGACCTTGCTGCTGTTGCACCCCTTCATTCCCTTCATCACCGAGGAACTGTGGCACCAACTCGGCTACGGCCCCGAAGGCAGCTTTATTGCGGACGTTCAGATCAGCAACGCCGCGCAGATCTCCGAGGCTGCGGGGTTGCACGGCGTCGTGCTGAACGCGGCGGCTGCCGCCACGATCGAGGCGCTCAAGGAACTTGTTTCGAAAGCGCGCGCGCTCAAAGCCGACCACAACCTCGCGAGCCGGCGTGACGTGAAATTCTTCCTCATCGCAGCCGACCGCGAGTGGCAAACTGTCGAGGGCAACCTCGCCAAGCTCACGCGGATGTGCGGCGCGGCGAGCCTCGAGCGCCGCGAGCAAGTCGATGGCGCGCCCGCCGCGGTGACGGCGCTCGGCACGCTCTATTTGGATCTTGCGAGCACGGTCGATGCTGGGGCCGAGAAAGTGCGCCTATCCAAAGAACTCGACCAACTATCGAAGCACATTGTCGGCACCGAGGCGCGCTTGTCCAACGAGGCCTTCGTCAGCAAAGCCCCGCCCGCCGTCCTCGACGGTGCGCGCAAGCAACTCGCCGATCAAAAGGCGAAGCGCGGGGAGCTGGAGCGGCTGTTGAAATCGCTGGTGGGTTAACCCGGGAGCGCGGGCGTCACGCCCGCAACCGCGTCCTGACGGGCTCGACGCCCTAGCTACCGTTCGGGCCACGAAGGCTTTCGTGGCCCGGTGGGGCAACCGTCTCGCTCTGCGTATCCCTCGCGACCTTACGGCCAAATCCCGCCTGACCGCAGGAGTGGGGGTGGGGCGAGCCAGCAACCAACAGTGATGATTTTTTCGTGCGCCGGATTGCGCCGAACTTCGCTTTGTCCGTCCTCCTCGCCGGCGTGCGCCCCGGCAAGCGCCCCGAGGAGATCGCGACGGGGCGAGCGTTGGGCAAAGAGGTGTGGTGGGATGAAAAATCGCGGGCCCGAGCGGGGCGATTGCCAGGACGCGGAGGGATGGCCCGCCAACGCGGCGATGCGGCGGGAGCGCGGCGCGGTCGATTTTGTGCAAGTCGTGGCCGAAATCTTCTCTCGCCGAATATTCCATCGCCGAGGCTTGCCCGCCGCGCAGCGCCACCGGTAAGCTCCGCGTCCCCTTTCATGAAAAAAGCCCTTATCACCGGTATCACGGGTCAGGACGGATCGTATCTCGCCGAGCTTTTGCTCGCCAAAGGTTACGAGGTCCACGGCGTGATCCGCCGCGCCTCGACGTTCAATACGAGCCGCATCGATCACCTCTACCGTGACCCGCACGTCAACGGGGTGAAACTCCACCTCCACTACGGCGACCTCGCCGATTCCGTGCAGATGGTAAAACTCCTTTACCAGCTTCAGCCGGATGAGATTTACAACTTGGGCGCGCAGTCGCACGTGCGTGTCTCGTTCGATATTCCGGAATATACGGGCGATGTCGTGGGCCTCGGCGCGGTGCGCATCCTTGAGGCGATCCGCGAGGCCGGGCTCATGAAGAAGTGTCGATTCTACCAAGCCTCCTCATCTGAGATGTATGGCAAGGTCCAGGAGGTTCCCCAGACGGAGACGACGCCATTCTGGCCGAGGTCACCCTACGGTTGCGCGAAGATGTATGCCTACTGGCTCACGGTGAACTACCGCGAGAGTTACCATCTCCACGCGTCCAACGGCATTCTGTTCAACCACGAGAGCCCGCGCCGCGGGGAGACGTTTGTGACGCGCAAGATCACTCGCGCGGCCACGCGGATCAAACTCGGCCTCCAAGACAAACTTTACATGGGGAACCTCGAGGCCCGCCGCGACTGGGGCTATGCCAAGGAATACGTCGAGATGATGTGGGTGATGCTCCAACAGGACCAGCCTGACGACTACGTGGTGGCGACGAACGAGACGCATACCGTGAAGGAATTTATCCAAGAAACGTTTGGATTGCTGAATCTCGATTGGGAGCAACACGTCCATTACGACGCCCGCTACGAGCGACCCGCCGAGGTGGAGTTGCTGATCGGGGATCCCGCGAAAGCCAAGCGCCAGCTCGGCTGGGAGCCGAAGGTGAAGTTCAAAGAACTCGTGAAAATCATGACCGAAGCGGATCTCGAACTCGCCAAACGCGAGGCGCAGATTGCGGCACTGCCGGGGACGTCCTCCGCATCGTTGGCATGAAAATCTTCATCGCAGGTCACCACGGCATGGTCGGTGGCGCGCTCGTGCGCCGGTTCTCGCGCGAGGCGGGCACGACGCTCCTGCTCCGCACGCGCCGTGAACTCGACCTCACGTCGCAGGTCGCGGTGGAGGCATTTTACGCCGCGGAAAAACCCGACGTGGCCATCATTGCCGCAGCCAAGGTCGGCGGTATCCACGCGAACCACACTTATCCGGCGGAGTTCCTGTTTGAGAATCTCGCCATCGCGACCAACACGATCCACGGCGCCTACAAACACGGGGTGAAGCGCCTGCTCTTCCTCGGCAGTTCGTGCATTTATCCGCAGCTCGCACCGCAACCGATGCCCGAGGATTGTTTGCTGTCGGGACCGCTGGAGCCGACCAACGAGGCCTACGCCATTGCCAAGATCACGGGGCTCAAGCTCGCCCAATCCTACCGGAAGCAATACGGCGTGATGTTCCACTCGGCGATGCCGACTAACCTCTACGGTCCCGGGGACAACTATCACCTGCAGAACTCTCACGTGCTGCCCGCGCTGATTCGTAAGTTTCACGAGGCGAAAACCGCCGGCCGCGCCGAAGTCGTCGCGTGGGGCACAGGCACGCCGAAGCGCGAATTCCTCCACGTCGACGATCTCGCCGATGCCTGCGCGTTTCTGGTGGCGCTCGAAAATCCGCCGGACTGGATCAATGTCGGCACGGGCACGGATGTGACGATTCGCGAGCTCACGGCATGCGTCGCAGCCGTCACGGGTTTTTCGGGACAGATCGTCTGGGACGCCACGAAACCTGACGGCACTCCGCGCAAGCTGCTGGATGTTTCGCGTCTTTCGGGGCTCGGTTGGCAGGCCAAGATTGCGCTCCGCGAAGGCGTGGCGAAGACCTACGCAAGTTTTCTGGCGGCGACAGCCTCCGGCGCACTGCGGTCTTAAAACGAGGCGCGGTTAGCTCGGCGTCTTGAGCTGTTTGAGTAAGGTGAGAAAACTGGGATGGGACTTGAGTGCCTCGAGATCCGGGTCCTGCGCCATCCAATGAAAGTCGCGATAGCCCAGGTCGATCGCGTGGCCGAGCGCGCGGATGGCATCGGCTTTGCGTTTCGTGAGTGCGAGACTGCAGGCGAGATTGTAGTGGGCGGTGGCGTTAGCGGGTTGGAGCTTCACCAGCTTCCGGTCCATTTTCAGCCCGTCGGCGATCCGGCCGTGTTGGGTGTAAAGGCCGCCGAGGATTTCGACGACTTCGATGTAGGCGGGGTCGCGGCCTAGCACCGACTCAAAAAAACTGATTTCAAACGCGTGATCGTGGGATCGTGCCTTGGCCATAGTTCGAGAAAAAATTGACGGAGTGTCCCCTTAGCCGCGTCGCGGGCAAGCGCCGCTTTGGCGGAAAACGTCGCAGTTTGCGCTGACCTGAAGGCGTTGTGAGGCGGGGGTCAGACCCAGTTTCGATGAGACGGTGCTGCTGTACCACTCCATGAACGGTGCGCTGATCTCGAAAATTTTCTCACAGTCAACGCAGACGACCTGCGCGACTTGGGTGGTGGCTCCATCGCGATTGGGGCGGTAGAATTTCTCACCCGAGCCGATATCCACCTCTCGCAGCAAGGCGCTGGCAGTCATGATGGGCAGCGTCCGGTAGATGGTTGCGCGCGAGACGGAGTCATCCAGCTTGCGGGCGCGATCGAGCAGTTGGTCGGCCGTGAAGTGCTCCTCCAGCGTGAAGGCGGCATCGAAGATAGCCAGTCGCTGACTGGTCGCGCGGAGCCCCTTTCGCACAAGGAATACTCCGAATTTTTCGCGGGCTGCGGTGATGCTCACCGAGCGACTGTTTCGTGCGTGCGCAGGGGGTGTCAATGCGTTCGTGGGCGGGTGACGAGGCTTCGGGTTTGCGTTGTCGCGGACGCGGGGGCGTGATGCGAGCCAATGATCGTTGGGGTCCATCCGCTCGCCGGTTTTGACAAGGTCCTCCACTACCGCGTGCCTGAAACATTGGGCGCGGCCGTGGGGGTGGGATCGCTCGTGCGCGTGCCCATTGGGAACACGCTGCGGCTCGGGATCGTCGGCGAGCTCGGTCCGCCGAGTGATTTTCCGGTAGAGCGGCTGAAATCAGTCGCGCAGGTGGTGTATCCGTTCCCGGCCTTGCCGCGCGACTTGCTGGCTTTGGCGCGCTGGATGGCCGGCTATTACGCGTGCGGTCTCGACAGCATCATCGAGACGATGATTCCGGCCCCGGTGCGCAACGGCGCGGGCTTGAAGCAAGAGAAACAGCTTTCGCTGGCACAGCGGCTGAGTGTCGAGGAATTGGCCGCCTTGGAGAAAAAGGCGCCCCAACAGGCGCGGCTCTACCGGTTCATTGAGCAGCAGTTTCGGCCGCAGAAAAAAACGCTGGTACTCTCCCGACTCGATCTGACGGCGGGCGTGGTGGCGGCGCTGGTGAAGCGGGGTGTGCTGCGGGAGGAAACGCAGCGGATCGAGCGCATCGCCTACGACGACGACCACTCGTCCGGGGAGCTCGTCGCCTCGCAGCCGCATGCGCTGAACCCGGAGCAACAGGCGGCGGTCGAGGCGATGACGACGAGTCTGGGGGAGGGAAAGTTTGGGGTGACGCTGCTGCACGGGATTACGGGTTCGGGTAAAACGGAGGTCTACTTGCGGGCGATCGACACCGCGCTCAAGTCGGGCGGCGGCGTGATCTTTCTCGTGCCCGAGGTGGCGCTCACCCCGCAGACCGTGGCGCGACTGCGCTCGCGGCTGGAGGCGATTGCGCCCGGGCACCGGTGTGTGGTGTGGCACAGTCATCTGAGCGAGGGCGAACGGCTCGACGGTTGGCTGGCGCTCGCTACGGGGGAGGCGAAGGTGGTGGTGGGCGCGCGTTCGGCGGTCTTTGCGCCGGTGCAAAGTCTCCGGTTGATCGTCGTCGATGAGGAGCATGAGCCCGCCTATAAGCAGGACGAGACTCCGCGTTACCACGGACGGGATGTGGCGGTGATGCGGGCGAAGCTCACGGGCGCCGTGTGTCTGCTGGGATCGGCCACGCCCTCGCTGGAAAGTTTTCTCAACGCGCAGTCGGGTAAATACCGGCTCGTCGAACTCAAGCAACGCGTGGATTCGCGCAAGCTGCCCTTCATCGATATCGTCGACCTACGGGTCGAGGCGATGAAGCAACGGTCGTTGCCGCTCTTGTCCGGGCGACTGGTGCGCGCCATGCAAGATCGCTTTGAGAAGCGGGAGCAGACGATTCTGTTCATCAATCGCCGCGGCTATTCGTCGTCGATGCTCTGCACCAAATGCGGGCACTCGGAAGAGTGCGTCCACTGCAGCATCGCGTTGACGTATCATCGCTCGGACGAAACGTTGCGCTGTCATCTTTGTGGAGCGCAGAAGCCGGCGCCGGTGCGGTGTCCGCAGTGTGCTGCGCCGGAGATTCGCTGGAAGGGTCTGGGTACGCAGCGGATCGAGGAAGCGGTGAAGCGGGTGCTGCCGCGGGCGAAGATCGAACGCATGGATACCGATACCATGTCGAAGAAGAATCGTTTTCGGGAGGTGCTCGCGCAGTTTCGCGCTGGGAAAATCGACGTGCTCGTCGGCACGCAGATGATCGGCAAGGGACTGGATTTCCCAAATGTGACGCTGGTGGGGCTGGTCGATGCGGACATGTCGATGCACGTGCCGGATTTCCGGGCGAACGAACGCACCTTTCAACTGCTCGTGCAGGTGGCGGGGCGCGCGGGTCGGGGGGATCGGGCGGGCGAAGTCGTCGTGCAAACCTTCACGCCGCAGGCGGAGGCGATTCAGTTTTCACGTCACGCAGACTTCGCGGGCTTTGCGGCGTCAGAGCTGAAGATCCGCAAAGATTTTCACTATCCGCCGTATCGCCACCTGATTCATCACCTCTTTCGCGGGCCGAACCCAGAGAAGCTCAAGTTTTTCGCGGAACAGTGGGCGAAGCTTGTCGAGAAAACACTCGGGGATCGCGTCGAGTTGCGCGGTCCGTCGGCGTCGCCGATCGAGAAGATCAAAGACGAGTATCGCTGGCAGCTGTGGTATTTCACGAATGCGGTCACGAAGGTCGTGCCGGAACTGATGAAGCTGCGCGCGGGCTTTGCGTGGGCGGACGACATCACGCAGGTGCTCGATGTGGATCCGGTCAATCTCGTCTGAGGCTCAGTCCGAGCGGAGGGCCTCGACGGGACTGAGGCGCGAAGCGCGGATGGCGGGGTAGAATCCGGCGACAATGCCCACGAGCCCGCTGAAAACGATGCCGATGGCGAGCGCGGCGGGCGAGAGCTCGGGACGGTTGGCTTCGACGACGACCTTCTGGAGTAACGTGATGAGCCCGATGCTCGCGAGCATTCCGATCAGCCCGCCGGCGAGGGCAAGGGTGATGGTCTCGGCGAGGATCTGTACGAGAATGTCCCTCCGTTTGGCACCGAGCGCACGACGGACGCCGATCTCCCGGACGCGTTCGTTGATCGAAGCGAGCATGACGTTCATGATGCCGATGCCCCCGACGATGAGGCCGATGAGGGCGACTCCACCCAGCGAGAAGACGTAGCTGCGTTGCGTGGCTTCAAAGCGCTGGAGTAAATCTTCCCGGGTCTCGAAACGGATGTCCTGAATGCCGCGATGGGTGTGGGTGAGCACGTTGTTAATCTGGTCGAGCACGAGCGGGATATCCGCGACGTCGGCGACTTTGACGTTCAACACGTCGACGTTTTCATCGATGCGGAAAAGCGTTTGCAGGGTGGTGAGCGGAATGAAGACCGCAGAATTCTTGGCGCTATAACCGCCGCCGGCGCCGAGCGAGTTTTGATATTCGCGCAACACGCCCACCACGGTGAACGGCTGGCTATTGATGGTTATCGTGCGGTCGAGCGCATCGATGCCGCGGGGAAAGAGCTGGTCGACAACGCCGGCCCCGAGCACGACGACCTGAGTCTGGAGTTCGTTGTCGAGCTCGGCGATGGAGCGGCCCATGGCGATATCGAAGCGGTCCATGATGAACGTGGCCGGCAGGACGCCGCGGACATTGAGTCCGGTGGCGCGGCCTTGATAGGCAAGGCGACCGCCGCCCGGGATCGCGACTTCGGCGGTGACGCGTTGGGCTAGGGGGACGGCGTCGAGAATTGCATCCACGTCGTTCATGGTTCGCCCCGGCGAGAGCTTCGCGATTTCCCGCTGCGCATCAGGGGCCAGCCGCGACAGCACGCTGATGCGTTCGATCCCGCCGGTCTCGTAGATCATCGTTTCCCAGCCGCGGAGGAGTCCCTTGACGACGCCGAGCATACCCACGAGGGCGGCAGCCCCGAGGACGATGCCGAAAAGAGTCAGAAAGGAGCGGAGCTTGTGCGCGAGCACCTCGTTCCAACCGCTGGTAATCCCCATGGTTAATAGTCTCATGGGCGTGGGCTCAGGGTAAGCTGCTGCGTTTGCCGCGGGCCTTCAGCGGGGCGGTGGGCTTGGCGATCGGGATTTCGCCCGTGTACTCCAACGGCCGCATGAGAGCGACGAGCTCGCCGGGGACCAACCCGGAGATAATTTGGACTCTCCGCGTATCCACAAGGCCGATATCGATCCCGCGCACCTCGAAGGTCTCGCCCTTGTTCACAAAAACGTAGCGGACCGAGTCGGCGTTGGAAAATACCGCAGAGAGCGGCACGGCCGGCACGTTCTCGACGTGGGCGAGGGTAAACATGACGGTCGCGGACATCCCCGGGCGCAGACGCGGGTCGGTCTCATCGACGACTACGTCGACCGGGAATACGCGGGTACGATCGCCGATAGATTCGGTGGCGACGGTGGCGATCCGCTTGATCTCGCCGTTGAGCATCATGTTTCTCAGCGAGTCGACGCGGACGCGGGCGACATCGGTCACTTTCAGGCGGGCGACGTCGATTTCGTTAATGTTGGTGCGGACCATCAGGGCACTGAGGTCGGCCACCTCGCCAAGGAGCGTGCCGCCGTTGGTGGCGGCGGCGCTGGTGACGAGTTGGCCCTCGGTGAGGTCGCGGAGCAGGAGCGTGCCGTCGTGGGGAGCGCGGATGACGGTTTTGGCGAGCTTGTCACGCAAGTTTGCGGCGCGGGCATCGTAGACGGCCGCGTCGTTTTCCGTGAGGGACAGCGTGGTGCGGGTTTCCTCAAAGTCTTTCGTGGTGATCAACTCGCGTGTTTTCAGATCTTTTTGGCGCTCAAATTCACGTTTGGCGCGCGCCACCTTCAGTTTCGAGGCTTCGATATTGCGGTCGGATTCTTGGAGCTGCGTGAGGATATCCTGCTGGTCCAGTCGCAAGATCTCTTGGTCACGCTTCACAGCTTCGCCGTCGATCACGGAGATTTTCATGATGCGCCCGCTGATCTCTGCGCGCAGCTCAGTGGAGAACACGGCGCGGAGGCGACCGACGGCCACTATTTCCTCGGCGATATTGGAGACCCGGACGACTGCGGTGGGGATCTTAGCCTCCCGCTTGGTGCCGAACAATCCCGGGCCGATCTGTTTCCACAACACCCGCCCGCCCCAGCCGGCAGCGCCGAGAATCGCCGCGGTGATCACGAGGCGGAGAATAAGTTTAACTGTCTGGGGTTTCTTGGGGGGGGGAGCCATGGAATGGTAGAGACGAGTGAAAAGATTTTAGGAAACATCCTCCGCGAGGAATGAGGGAGGATAGTTGACTGAGGAGACGGCTGGTTATGCCGGCGCGTTATGACGGGTTTTTAGAAGGCCCAGCTGACGCCGGCGCTGGGCAGCAGGGGAAGTTGCTCACGGGGTTTGCGGACGTTGGTGACCTGGATGCCGGTGACGGTGACGCGGTGGTCGTAGCCCACCAGATTGACGTGATCGTAGGCGTTGAAGATGTCGACAAACAGCCGGAGCTCGCCGCGCGAGAGCTTGATGCGGCGGGTGACACGGAGGTCGAGGCGATGGTAGTCCGGCAAGCTCAGGCCATAAACCGCGCCGTTGGCTGAGACCAGACTCGAGCGGCCGTTGGTGAGCGGAGCGAGTGCATAGACGACATCGGTCGTGGGCCAACCGCTGTGATACTGCCAGGACGCGCTGAATTGCCAGCGCGGGTTGAGGGCGTAGGTGAGATCGCTGTAAACGGTGTGACGCTGGTCGCGGGCACGGGGCACCCAGTTCCCGGCCAAGCGTTCCTCCGTGCGCGCCAACGCGTAGCTGACGTTCCACCGGATATGAGGACCCGCGCGGCCCGCGATGAGCAGCTCGAGGCCGCGCGCCCGGGCACTCTGCGGATCGAGGCGGACGCGATCAGTCTGCGTCTCGGGGAAGAGATCGTAACCATTGTCGAGGTTCTCCCAGCGGGGGCGCAGGCGTGACGTGAGCCGCTCGTAGGCTTCGGCGCGGAGGCTGATGTCGGGTGTAAGTGGATACTCCAGACCGAGCCCCCGATGTTCAGCGAACTCGGCGCGATGGAAGCGGGTATCCCCATCGGCGATCGAAAGTTCGTGGAGACGTTGCGGCTGGAAATAGGCGCCCCACGCAGCCCGGACAGTGGCCCGGCCGAGTGAGAGGGCGGCGTTCAGGCGTGGGCTGGAGTGTGCTTCGGAGGGGAGAGCTTGCCGGTCGAGGCGGAGGCCGGGCTCGACTACCAGCGAGGCGAACGGGCGCAGGCGTGCGGACACGAAGCCACCCAGCGAATCGCCCTCGGGCTGGGGTGCGGCCCGGGTGTTAACGGTGAGGGGCGTCACCCGTCCGGCCACGACGTCATTATAGCGGCGGGAAAGCGCGTAGTCGTAATCGGCCGCACCCGATTTTGCCTCGAGGCCGGCGCGCAGCAGGGCGCGTTCGCCCAGCAAAACGGTCCAGTCGTTGCGCACGGCGACGACCTTGAACGCGCGTCGATCGCGCAAAGAAAAGGGAAACCCATCGAGTGAACCGGTGCCGCGACGGTCTTGTGTCAGCTGGGTGAACGAGAGGACGGCCTCGCCGGTGACGGCGCGGCCAAAGGCGCCCCGCCATCGCGTCCACACGTAGGCGCTGTCGTAGTTGCTCGCGAGCGAGGGGTTGTTGGTTCGCTGATACGTCAGGGTGTCGCTGGCGTGCAGGGCGTGCAGCGAGACGGTGTGCCCCGGGGTCACCTGATATTCGACTTGGGCCGTCACGTCGTAGTAGCGCGGGGTGATATCGTCATCGCGGCCGGAGACGCGGAGGGCGACGTCGGGATAACCGCGGCGCGCGGCCGCGAGCCAGCGTCCTCGGCCTTGGGAGAATCCGCCCTGATTGCTGCCGCCGATGCCGGTTAGACTCAGACTTAGGGACGTGTGCGGTGTCGTCGTGGCCTTGGTTTCCATCGTCAGCACTCCAGCGAGGGTGTTGCCGTAGTCGGCGGTAAATCCGCCGGTGGTGAGGTCGAGGCGGCTGATCGTCTGGGGATCGACAATCGAGAGCGCGCCCTGGACGTCTTTGAGGTGAAAGGGTTCGATGAGATCGACGCCGTCGAGGCGGGCGAGGACTTGGGAGTTGGGCGCACCGCGCACCCAGAAGCGGGCGGTGAAATCATCCGCCGCCAAGCCCGGGAGGCGGGCGATCGAACGATAGAGGTCGTCGCCGATTTGCGGGAGCGTCTCCAATTCGGCACTGGTGAGCGTGGCGCCCACCGCGGTCCGTTGTTCGGCGACGCCGAATTTGCTGGGCGTGACGACGACTTGGTTGAGCGCGAGGGGGGCCTCGGCGCCGGCGGCGAAGGAGACGGCGAGCAGGGCTAACGTCAAACGGTAGAGGTGGGGAAGTGGGCCCATAGTTCGGATGAGATTAACAAGGGGAGCGCGGTGGAGGTGTGCGAGCACGAACACGGCGATCACGCACCTTTCAGTTACTTAGGGAACCGCGAGGAAATGGCATTTTTGCACGAGGCTGCCTCGAATTCTTCGCTGCCAGCCCGTCAGCACTTTTGACCACCCTGTCCGAGCACGTGTGCGTGACGGTGTGGCCCGCGCTGGCGGACGACCACGAAGCCTTGGTGCGGACACGCAGCCCAATTACCTGGGCATGTGCACCGCCGCCGCCGTCGCGGTCTCGGCGGCAGCGTCTCGACGGAAGGCTCTCCGGCGCCGACGTGGCCGGCGATCACGGTGTAGCGCGGGCGCGGCGGTCGACAGTGACGCCAGCAGCGCCGGCAGCGCGCTGAGGAGCGTGAGGTTTTTTATCGATGATGTTGATGGCGATGGGTGACCGCATCAGCGGCTCCTGCCGCGTGCGATGTCGGCCTTCAGGGTGGCGAAACGTTCATTTGCTTTGTCGGGTGCACGCGTGAAGACGTTCGTGGACTTGCCGGGATCTGCAGAGACGCTACGCATCTGCAGCGGGTCCTTTTCGAGATCCAACCGTTCCCCTTCATGGGTGGTGGTGAAGTACGCCAACGCGATGTCGGCGACGAAGGTGGAATTCGCGATGATGGCTAGCCGCCGGAACGGCTTCCGGCCTGTGCCCCGCGCGTCAAATGGGCGGCGCAATGTCGTGAATCTATTTTTTGTTCGACCGCGGGTGTTCATTTTCAGTGGCGTGGTCTGCGAGATACCGTGAATCGTGAGCAGGCCCAAGGAGCGGGTTGGTTGCATGAGTGATGGCTTCCGATCTCGCTTGGCCGGTTCGCGCCCTGCTCTGAAGGGCAAAGCTTGAAAGCCTGCTCTGAGCTCTACAACGGCCTCTTTTTCGGAGTGCCTTTCTTGGCGGCGCCACCCTGTTTCTCGCTCGCCGGCTTCTTTTCCTCGGGTGCCGGCAACGGCCAGAAATCAGCCGGGACGGTCGGCTTCACTTTTCCCCAAACGTCTCGCGGTTCCTAGGACAAACCGGCGGGCGGGCTTTCGCCGACGTCGGGGCCTGACTCGCGCGCCCCGGGGATGACAGGCCGGCCGCAGACGACCGTGCGATGCTGATTCGTTTCATGGGTTGGGAGCTAGTTGATCAAACTACGCGGTGGGGTTTGCGGATGAGTCCGGTTCGGCGTTGACCTCAAACGGAGAGAGCACGGTTACCGATGGGGCGGAGACGGACGTGGGCGGGTTCGGCGGCGGAGCAGGCGCCGTCTGGGCGATCGCGGTGGCAGAACTGAAGGCCGCGAGAACCGCGAAGAACATGAGGCGCGCAGAGGTTTTTATGGGGGGTGGGGCGGACCGTTTCATTTCAATTCATGGAGAAAACTCAGCAAGCTCTCGATCTGGTCGTTCGTCAGCACGGCGGAATAATCGGCCATCGGCACCGCCTCATAACCATTCACGATCGCAGCCTGGGGCTTGAGGATCGATTCGCGGACGTAGCCGGCATCCACGGTGATGGTTGCGCTGACGCCGCTGCGCGTGACGACTTCCTCCCGTCCCCACAGGCCTTTGAAGGTGGGACCGATGAGCTTGGTGCCATCGATGGAATGACACGCGCTGCAGAAATTGCGGAAGAGGTCCGCTCCGGACATCGACTCGGCTTCGCGGACAAATGCCGCACCGGGCGTCGGCGGATGAAAGGTGATCCGGGCGTTCGTTTGCTCCGCCGGGATCTCAATGACCCCCGGACCGCTCCACCGCAGGCCGGCGCCGAGGGAGAACTGCCGGTGCGGGGTGGGATCGATGCGATAGAACTTTTTCACGGTGCCCGCGCCGGGAAAGTTCAATACCAGCGACACCACGCCGGGCGAAGGCGAGACGATCTGCTGCTCAACGGAAACACCGTCCGTCTGGAAAAGGAAGGTGGGTGCGCCGGTTTTGCCGTCGCGCCGGTAGCCGCGGAAGTGAAGCGTGGCTGGCAGCGCATCCGGATTACCGATCCGCAGCGGCACCGGATCGGCGCCCAGCGCTTGTTGCACGCCGAGGGCCTTGACCCCGTTTCCGCCGCGCGCGTTGGTTTCTCCGGAGAAGTCAAGAAACCCGCCCGACCAAACCGACACGGGAGTGCAGCTCAAGGCGTCGAACGCGTAGTTGAATCCGCCGGGCTGTCCCACCGCGATCAAGCGGGTGGACTTCTGGCCTTTGAGCACACACCGCTGCACGAGCGTGGTGTCGCCGACGACGAGGTCGGTACCGTCGCGGGCGAAAACCGAAGCGAGCAGGAACCATGAACATAAAATGCGCTTCATGGTGGGAGTTGATTCAGGGTGTAATAGGCGAAGTTGTTCTCGAGGCGGAGACCGGATTTCGAGACGAGTTCGGGAAGCTGCAGTTCGTAGACGAATCCGGGTTTCCGCGGGAGCCGCAGTGTCAGGATGGTGCGATCGGGGGAAAGGTGCACTGCGGTCACCGGCACCGAGGCCTCGCGGAAACGCTCCGAGCCGTAGGTGGCCCAGTACTCGTAGTGGAACTCCGTGATCAACACGTCGGGGGCGGTCAGATCCTGCACCCCGAGCGGCGCGGTGAAGTGGATCGCGAATCCATCTTTGGTCACCGCGATGTGATGCATCTCGAAAGGTGTCGCGCGCGGATCATGTCGGATGATTTCAATCGCGGGATCGCCCGTCACCCAGCCGCGCCCCACAGCCCCCACCCAAAGATTGCCCTGCGGATCGAACCGCGTCGAATAGGCCGCGCTGCGCAACGGGCGGATGAAGGGAAATACGGCGCCCTGATATTTTCCGCCGACTTTTTCCAGTGCCACCCGGATGATATTCCGATGGGCGATGTCGGCGATGAACGCCTGCCCGCCGAACGGACCAAATCCGGACTCGGGGGCAAACGAGGGATGCCCGGGCGAGTTCGTCAGATCGCCGTGCGCCAGCCAGACCGCCGGGTGTTTGCGGATTTTGGCCAGCGCTTCCAGATCCAGTGGCGGCACTTTCTCCGGCGTCGTGGCGTTGCTCCGGTAGTCGAGGACGGCCGGCGTGAGACCATACTCCGCGCGATCCCAGGCCGACGCCGGGTGCCCGAGGAAGTCGCCGGCTTCCACGCAGGTGAGGTAGGACGCGGCCACCCAGTCACCCTGATTGTCGGTGACGAAGAGTTCGTCCTTGGCATTCATGCCGATGCCCGCCGGCGAGCGGAGACCGGAGGCAAATGGAATCAAGTCACCTGCCGGCGTGCGCTTCATCACCCAGCCGCGATAACCAAGCGCCGAGGTCATCTGGTTGAGGCTCTTGCCCGTTGCGGGATGATGCCCGTTGGCACTCAGGCCGAGCGAGAAAAACAGATCGCCTTTCGAGTTCATGCGCGGTCCGTAGGCGAACTCGTGGTAGTTTCCCGAAAAACGAAAGCGATCCTCCACCGTCTCATACACGTCCGCCCGTCCGTCGTGGTCGGTGTCGCGCAGGAGTGTGAGTTCCGGCTTCTGCATGACATACACTCCCCGACCATCCGGTGCGACTTGCACGCCATTCACGTCTTGCAGCCCCTCGGCGAAAAGCGACCACTGGTCGTCCTTCCGGCGCCACACCCCGCCGGTGCGGGTCGAGACGTAGACTGAGCCGTCCGGGGCAAAGTCCAGACCCGTGGGCTCAAAGCGCGCAGGGAACGTCGGCGCCGGGATGTCGATCGCCTTGACCGAATAGCCGTGCGGAACCGTCGGGGGTTCCTTGCGGCGGAGGAAGCTGATCGTGAACTGCCGTTGGTTGGGGAGCAGGTTTTTCAGTAGATTGCGCTGATTCTGCTGCCCGTTGGTCGTGACCTTTCGAAAATCCGTCTGGTGGAGCCAGTAGTTCAGGTAGAAATCCGTCTCGGCGCTGGGCGTGAGGTTGAAATTAATCCGCTGCGACTGCTCCGACACGAATTCGGGGCTTTCTTCCACCTCCCACGACATACCGCTCTGGGTGTCGGACAGTCGATAGCGGAGGAACACCCGGCCGTCGCGAATCACGTGGCCCCGCCACTCCGGCGTGCAGGCGCGCCGACCCTGCTCACCGAACGTCCACGGAAATCTGTCCAAAAAGAATGATTTCCTGCCGGCCGTGGCCGGCACGAACCTGCCTGCGGTATCCTCCTGCCCGAACCGCCCCGACCACACGGATTGCAACGTCAGTTGATTCGGGTCGTAGAGAAAATGATGCCCGCTCGCCGACCCGATCGCGAGCAGCGGTCGTTTGCCGGCCTCCGCGGCGGCGACCTCCCGCACAACGACACCCCGGGTAACAACGACCTCGCGCCCGGCGCCGACCTCCGCCGCGCCAGCGGGATCCGCCGCAACCTGTGCGCCGACGCTGCTGCCGACGACGCATGCGAGCGCGAGCGCGAGAGATCGGGTGAAGAGCGAATGAATCACGGGGCAAGGGTCGCTAACGGGTTAGCGACGCTCGGCGGAAAACACGTTGTCAACCGGCTTTTCCGGCAGCGTGGATTTCCACGTCTCGAGTTTAGTTCGGATTTCTTGGACCACCTCCGGTTGAGCGGCGGCCCGATCCTCTTTTTCAAGCGGATCCTTCGCGATGTCGTAGAGCTCGACGTGGCTGCCTGCTGCGTTCGACAGAAACTTCCATTGCCGATCGACCACCGCGTAGGTCACCCAGTGATGCGGCGTTTCTTTGCGCGGCGGCCAGTTCGCCCCAATGCGCCAGAAGAGAGGTTTGCTGCGCGATGGGGCGGCGCGGCCCCTGAGCGTGGCCAACTGGCTGAGTCCGTCGGGTTGGTAGGAATTCGGCAGCTTCGCCCCGGCCAGCTCACAAAAAGTCGGCAGCAGATCGACGGCGGAAATGAGCGAGGTGGCGTCGATCTTGCCCGACGCGATCTGGCCGGGCCAGCGGGCGATGAACGGCACGTTGATACCGCCCTCGAACAAGGCGGCCTTGTAGCCCTTCCGGCCGGCCGTGATTCCCTTCGCGGCCGCGATGCCCCAGCCGGCCCCCGTGGCAGTGTCGTAATTGAGGTCGAGCTTCGCCGCTCCTGCAGCGCGGGCGGGGCCGTTGTCGGAACTGAAAATCACCAGCGTATTTTCGGTCAATTTCAGTCGGTCCAGCGCGGCCAACACTTCGCCGATGCGATCGTCGGCATGCGATAGCACAGAGGCGAAGATCTGGTCTTCGCGGCTCTTCATATCGCGGAACCGCCACTCGTATTTGGGCACTGTGTGAAAGGGAGTGTGCGGCTCGTGAATCCACAGGTTGATGAAAAAAGGCTTCTTCGCGGCCGCGCTCTTTTCGATGAAGGCGATCGCCCGGGTCGCGTCCTCGTGCACGGGTATCTGCTCGCCGGCGCAGTTGAAGGCGCCGTAGTCGTCGTAGCCGTAAACCGTCGGCAACGGCGAATCTGGGATCATGTCATTCGAAAGATGCCACTTGCCGTAGTGCGCCGTCGCGTAGCCGGCGGACTGCAGCATCCGGGGCAACGTCGGGGTCTGCGGGTCGAGCCAGTCGGGCATGTTGCGCTGGGCGTTGTTTTTCGCCCAAGCAAAGTGGCCGTCGATGTTGTAGCGCGCCGGAAAATGCCCCGTCAGCACGGCGGTCCGACTGGGCGAACACACGCCGCTCGCGACGGTGAAACGGTGGAAGTCCGTACCCTCGCGGGCCAGCCGGTCGATGTGCGGGGTCTTCACGTACGGATGCCCGTGGCAGCTGAGATCTCCCCAGCCCCAGTCGTCGGCGAAGATGAAGACGATGTTGGGGCGCGCGGCGGGCGCGGCGACGGCGGCCGGCAGTGACGCCAGCGACGTCAGCAGCAGTGCAATGAGGAGCCTGAGGTGTTTCATGAATGATATGATGGCGAAAGGTTATGGCATCAGCGGCTCCTGCCGCGTGCGAGGTCGGCCTTCAGCACGGTGAAGAGTTCATTCGCTTTGGCCGGTTCTTGCGTGAAGACATTCGTGGACTCGCCGGGATCGTTGCGGAGGTGGTAGAGCTGGAATTTGTCATTCGGTCCTTTGCCCGTGGTTTCGACGATGGTGTCGGGTGTGATGGTGCCGTCTTTCACCGCATAGGCCAAGGCGGGCAGGATGAGCTTCCAATCGCCGTCGCGGATCGCGAGCGTGTAGGAGCCGTAGTTCACGTGGACCATGCCGCGGCGGATGGGCTGCCCGGGCTTCTCGCCTCGGAGGAGTGGGGAGATGTCAAAGCTGTCTTCGCCGGCATCGTGCGGGAGTTTTTCGCCGAGCAGCGCAGCGAGCGTCGCCATCAGATCGGCGAAGCAAATCAACTCGCCGCAGGCGCTACCCGCCGGGACCTTGCCCGGCCAGCGTGCGATGAAGGGCATGCGATGCCCGGCGTCAGTGAGCGCCCCTTTCATGCCATTCCACGGTCCGGCGGCGCGGTGACCAAACTTCTCGATGTCCCGCGGATACCAGACCGGGCCGTTGTCGCTGGAGAAGATGACGAGCGTGTTTTCCTTGAGCTTCAGCTTGTCCAAAGTCGCCAGCACTTGGCCGATCAGGGCGTCCACGTTCATCACATAATCGCCGTATTGGCCCGCGCCACTCCGGCCTTTGAACTCGGGGGCGGTCGCCCACGGCGCGTGGGGCCCGGGAATGGCGTAGTAGAGGAAAAACGGTTTATGGTCGCCGCGCGCCGACTGTTTCGCCAGCCACGCATCCGCCTTGTCGGCGAGGGTCGAAAGGTAGCCCTCGAATTTCCAGCCCGGTGCCGCGAGGCCTTTGCGCCAATGCGCGCCTTGTGTCTTGGGATTGGTCACGTAGACTCCCGGATTCTCTTCGACGGTTTCGGTCGGCGCGACGATGAAGCGTTTGTTTTCGATCCAAGCATACGGGCCCTGCTCGGGTGCGTCGAAGCCGAAGTAGTAATCGAAGCCGAAGTTCAGCGGCGTCAGCTTCAACGTGCCATCCGACTGCACCGTGGTCGACATGCCCTGGTGCCATTTGCCGACGCAAGCCGTGGCATAGCCCTGCCGCTTTACCAGGGTCGCGAGGTTCAATCGTCCCGGCTCGTGTTGCAGCTGAGGCTGCGGGAAGTGTTTCTTTTCCAGCGCGCTGAGATCGGCGGTTTTGGTCCGCACGAGTGCGGCTTGGGTCCAATTCCGATACGGCATCCGCCCCGTGAGGAGACTATACCGGCTCGGCACACAAATGGAGGCCGCGGCGTGGGCATTCGTGAACTTCATCCCCTCGGCCGCCAGCCGGTCAATGTGGGGTGTCGCGATCTTCGACTGCGGATTGAAGCACTGCGGATCGCCCCAGCCCATGTCATCGACGAGGATGATGAGGACATTGGGTTTGGCAGAGGGGGCGGCGTGGAGCGCTGCCAGCGGAGTGAGCAGGAGTGCGGAGAGGAGGATGCGTTTCACGGAAGGGTTCATTTGCCTTTGCCCTTCTTTCCCTTCGTGGGCGTCGGGTTCTCCGTGTCGCCGTAGAGGGTGCGGAGGCGCGTCAGTTCGGTTTTTAGACTAGTGACGGTGGGCGCGTAGGCGGGATCGGCATAGACGCTACGCATCTGCAGCGGGTCCGTTTCGAGATCGAACAGTTCCCATTCGTTGGTGGCGGTGAAGTACGCCAACGTATGGCGGGACGTGCGTACGCCGTAGTGGATCGGGACCATGTGGCCGCCGGTGGAGAACCAGTGGTAGTAGATGCTTTGCCGCCAATCGGCGGGCGCTTCGCCTTTCAGCACGGGCACGAACGAGCGGCCGTGCAGGCCGGCCGGAGTCTTGCCTCCGGTCATTTCCATGAAGGTCGGTGCGTAATCGATGTTCTGGATCATTTCAGTGAAGCGGGTGCCGGGCTTCACAACGCCGGGCCAGCGGATGACGAAGGGCATGTGCAGCGACTCTTCGTAGATCCAGCGTTTGTCGAACCACCCGTGTTCGCCAGTGTAGAAACCTTGGTCGGAGGAGTAGATGACGATAGTGTTTTCCGTCAGTCCGGCAGCTGCCAGCTCGGCGATGATTCGGCCGACACTGTCGTCCACGGCTTTCACGCAGCGGAGGTAGTCCTTGAGGTAGAGCTGATACTTCCAACGCACGAGGTCGCGGCCCTCGGGTTGGTGTTGGGTGTAGTCGGCGTTGCGTTTGGCGAACCGTGGATCGTCGGCCATGCGTCCGCCGACCTTGAGATCGCTGTCCAGCGCCATGTGTCGGTCGATCTCCATTTTCTGATTACGCGCGGGCGAGGCGCGGTGGGTATAGTCGTCGAAGAGGTTGGTCGGCTCGGGGACTTCGACATCGTCGAGCCAGGTCGCGTAACGCGCAGGCGGAATCCAGTTCCGGTGCGGTGCCTTGTGTTGCACCGCCAGAAAGAACGGCTTGGCCGGGTCGCGTTTCTTTAGCCAAGCGAGCGACAAATCGGTGACGACGTCGGTCGTGTAGCCGGGAAACTTTTCTTTGCCCGTGGCGCTTTCTAGCTCGGGATTATCGTAGGCTCCCTGACCGAACGAAATGCGCCAAGTCTGATAGTCGGGCTTCGACGCGAGATGCCATTTTCCAAAAAGGGCAGTCTGATAGCCGGCGTCATGCAAGCCCAGCGGGAACGTCCACAGGCCCGGCGTGAGGGGTCTTTCCAAGTGCATGACCCCGTTTGCGTGACTGAGAAGCCCAGTCAGCACCGAAGCGCGGCTGGGTGAACAGAGCGAATTTCCGCAGAAGCTGTTTACGAAATATCCGCCCTGCGCCGCCAGCTTGTCGATGTTCGGCGTGACGCCCTGCTGCTGACAGAACTCCGACAACCGCGCGCCGTAGGCACCGATGGCCTGGACGGCGTGGTCGTCTGAAAAGATGAAAATAATGTTGGGCTTCGCCGCCGCACTGGCGGTGTTGAGGCCGGCCAGAGTGGAGAGCAGCAGGGTGGAGAATGTTAAAATAATTTTGCGCATGGTGGCTGGGTACGGACGTTGACTGCTCACGGTGGTGGCGACTCGGGTTGGTTGGACGTTCTGATGAGGAGTGCTTCAGCGGACAAAGATTCCCCGGCTTGGAAGAGGTCAGCGAATGCGGGAATGCTGCTGAGCGTGGCGTAGCGATGCTTCGTGGCGTCGGCCTTTTCGCGGGGCATCACGTAGCCGAGGAGTGAGATCGATTTCGCGCGCCCCTCGTAGTTCACATATTGCACACGGTTCGTGAAGGCAGCGTGTTTGGGATGGCCCACGGGATAGGGATTGGCGAACGGTTCCTTGCGATTGAGCAACGCGGGGTCGGTGGACAGATGGTAGCGCCCCGTGGCGGCTGCTTGCAGGAGAAAGAGCGGCTTCGCGTGTTTCACGGGGCGGGCGTAGAGCTGGCCGATGGGCTTGGCCGCGGGAGCAGGAGCGTCGAGACTGGGGACATTTTGGCCTTGGTCCATCGGCTGCAAATATAGCGGTAGCACCGGGGTGTTGGACTCGGTGAAATCCAGAAGGTGATAGTCAGTGAACGGCTCCAGTTTGCGGCCCGCCTCGGCCACTTCCTGGAGCGTACCGAGAACTATAAAGATGCGGCGGAAGAAGCTCTCGCCGGGTAGAATGGTCACCCGGGATGAAACATCCATCACGGTGTAATCGCGTGGACCGTGCCGTGCATCGCCCGCGCCATAGACCGTGGCCGAGTGTTGAAAACCCGGGGTCTGCGCGCGTTTGAGTTTCTCCTGCTCCGGCCAGTGCAGGTCGCGGCCAAACACGAGACCCAGCGCAAACGCAGCGGGGTTGGCCGCGTTTTGGGTGGCGGCTGCCCAGCCTCCCGTCTTCGCGATGTCGCCATGTCCACGGGATAGTCGTTCACCTCCTGCAGGTCGGCGAGGTAAACTTGGTCGCACCGTAGCGTTGGTCCGTTGTGTCGATGACGGGGTTGAAGAGGATTATGGCATTGGGGACTGAGCTGAGCTTCAACTCGATTCCGTTCACCGATTTGTAGGGAACCGAGCGATCCGGCTGCACCTCGGCACCTTTCGAGGAGAGAGTCACTGTGATGGACAGCAGCGGGGCGGTGAGGGTGTGATTCATGGTTCGTTATTTCTCCGCCTTTCCAGCCGTCCACTCAAGTGACTGGAGCATCGGATTACCCTTCAGGGGTATCGACTTTCCTTTTTGAATGAATTCCAGCGTGAGGGTGGAAACGTTGCTCCAGTCCGGCATGGTTTGCTTCTTGGAATCAAGGAAATCAGCGAGGCCAACGACGACCTCGGTGTCACCAGGCTTCGTGAGGAGGTTAGCCACGTAATCCTGCCGCGCTGCTTTGACGTCTGTGAGGTAGTGGTTCTTCGTTATACGGTATCGCACGCCATAGCTATCGGTGACGCCGTTCAGAGTCAGCCGCAGTGCGCGATCTTTGCCGGGCAGTCTCATCTCAGGGTCGCGGAACTTGTAGGTGATGAGTCCGCCTTTGGGCGAATCGCCCCAGCCACGCTCAAAGGATGGCAGGAATTCATCACTGGCAGCCAAGGTCTTCAAGTTTTCCAGTTTCCACTCGGTGGGCAGATGCACCTGCTCCCTGGAGGTGATGGTATAGGTGGAAGTTCTGCCATCGAAGGATTCGCGTTCGGTGCCGAGCGGATAGCTGCAGTTGGCAAAGACAAATAGAGGCAGACCGGAATGCAACGGCAGGTACGCGGACCAGGTGTCCCCCTCGTGTTGCACGTTGGACGCGAGCTTCCAGAAGCGTGACTGCGGGTTCGGGTCATAGCTGTAGTAGATGTCGAGTGCCTTGAATTGACCGTGCTGATCAGGCTTCACGGTGAACACAGCGGTTTGCGTCCCCGTCTTCAGCGCGAGGCTCGACTCGGCGGTCCTCGGGATGTTGACGGGCTCGCCTTTGAGGTATTTGTCGAACCATTGATTGATCATGATCCACTGCTCCGCCCCGAGATTGTGGCTGAAATGCATCTTCAAGCTGACCCGCCAGTCTTTATGTGGCAGCGCGTCCATACACGTGTAAGCGCGGTCAACAATCCCGTGAAAGTCGTCCGATGCGGTCAGCAGAAGCACGGGGACTTTGACATGTGGATAGTAGGACTGCGATTGCATGGTGTTGGCCCACAACTCGTCCTGACCGCGATTGCGGTCAGCCTTGGTCGGGTTGGGGATTCCCGGGAACTCGTTCGCGTTGAAGCCCGTGCCACCGACCATGGGCACCACCGCTTTCAGCCTCGAATCGATAGCGACATACGAAGTAATGTTGCCACCCATCGAGAACCCAGTGAATCCGATCTTCTCGGGATCGACCTCCGGTTGTTGTTCAAGAAAGGTGATCGCGCGGCGGCCGGCGTAGGTCAGTAAAAACATGTTTCCATTCCGCGGACTAACCACCGAATCAATCGTGTGCTCGTCCGGCAGGAGACTAAGTTTCATACCGCGAAACGCCTTCGGGTAGAATTGTGGTCCTTGGCTGGGATCGACATTCCCCCAGTCCGTGTTCTCCTTAACCCCGTCGACCATCTCGCGGCCGCCCCAGTTGATGTCCACCGTGGCATAACCCTGCTTGGCAAAATATTCGCCGCGCTCCCGATCCGCGCGTTGTCCACCGCCATGTGCCCACACAAATGCAGGCCCCATCTTCGCGCCCTCGGGAAAGCAATAGAAAGCCGCAATCCGCGAGTCCGCGCCTTTGAAAGTCCCGACCTTGAAGATGACGTAGCGGCTGACCACGCCATCCTCCCTCCACTCCTTCACGACCTTCGTTTCGAGTGCGTCTTTGCGAGCATCAACGTCCTGCCATAGATCCACGACGTTCTGCGGCACCTTGTCAGCCGTGTAAGGGGTAAGTGAGTCGGTGGCGTGCAGGGTGGCCAAGGGTGCCAGCAGCAGGGCGGTGAGAAGTGGGATTACGTGTTTCATTTTGTTTCTGAGGATTCCTTCTTCTTTCCGCCCTTCATGATTTCAACGAGCTTCGCAGACATCTCGGCCACGATGTCAGGATGCGCGGCGGCAATGTTCTTTGTTTCACTCAGGTCGTCCGTGAGGTTGTAGAGCGAGATCTTCTTGGGCTGGGTGTCCTTCTTGGCCACGGCCTCCGCCGGATGCTCGCTCTGGGGGCTGACTCGCTCGCCTCTGACATTAGTGGAAGTGGGGGCGGGCAACAGTTTCCATGGCCCTTTGCGCAACGCAACCCAACTGGCATCGTTGTTTTGCTCCACCAGATATTCGCGGCACGGCTTTTCGCACCTTTCTCCAAGGAGTGCGGGTAAGACATTGAGGCTGTCGGGACCGTCGGCCGGGGCGAGTGATTGTCCAGTCAACGCGGCGAAACTCGCCAGCATGTCCACCTGGCAAATCAGTTCATCGGACACCCCGGATCGAACATGACCCGGCCAGCGCGTGATGAAGGGCAGGCGCGTGCCTCCCTCAAAAACCGAACCTTTCCCGCCATGCAGCACGCCGTTGAACAGGTGGCCGTTGTTCGCTTCCAAGGAACCGATGCCGTGCACGATGTCCGGGCCGTTATTGTCGAGCACGCCACCGTTGTCGCTGGTGAGGATGACCAGCGTGTTGTCGGAGAGTTTGAGCCTGTCGAGGGTGTCTAGCAACTGGCCGACGGTCCAGTCGAACTCGACGATCGTGTCGCCGCGCACACCGCAGTCGCTTTGACCCCGGAACTTCGGATTCGGAGCGCGTGGAACATGGATGTTGTGCGTCGCCACCTCGAGGAAGAACGGCTGGTTTTTGTGTTGTTCGATGAACGCGCAGCTCTTGGCGGCAATGACGGTCGAAATATTCTCGTCGTCCCACAGCGCGGCCTTGCCGCCGATTTGTTCGCCGATGCGCGGGATGCCGTGGATGAACGAGCGCGGCGAGCCGCGCTGCACGGAGTAATCGAGCTTGATCGGGTCGGCCGGATCAAGATTGGCAACGCGATGATTCTCGACCCAGACACACGGGGTGCGGTCGCCGGTGGCGGGGATGATCCAGGCGTAATCGAAACCGATTTCCAGCGGACCAGGCTTGATTTCGCCGTTGTAGTCGGTGGGCTTCGTCCCCAAGCCGAGGTGCCATTTACCGACGATGCCCGTGGCGTAACCAGCGCGCTTCAGTAGCGACGGCACCGTGGTTCGGCCCGGTTCGATGAGCAGGCCTTCAACGCCGGAGGCAATGCCGGTGCCCCGCTTGCGGAAGGCATATTCACCGGTGAGAAAGGAGTAGCGCGAAGGCGTGCAAACTGACGCCATCGAATGGCCGTCGGTGAAGCGCAGGCCCTGGGATGCGAGGCGATCCACGTTAGGCGTCTTGACTTTCGTTGCACCGTAGCATCCGAAGTCGCCGTAGCCAATGTCGTCGGCAAGGATGAAGATGATGTTGGGTCTTGGCATGGCCTCAGCGGCGGAGATCGCGGCCAGCGGCGCGAGCAGCAGGGCGGCGATGAGTGTGAGCATATGTTTCATCGTAGATTTATATGTCTATTATTTGGACCGCGGTGGAGAGGAACTTAACCGCAATAGGCGGCGATCCGCGGGTGGTACGTCGCCCGAGAACCTTGGACCGTACCGACGCCGTAAATGACGAGTTGGTAGTGCGCTCCTCCCCCCACTGCCGAACCACCGCAGTATTCAACAGAGTATGTGCGTCGAAGTCGGCCCACAGCTCCGCAACCGTGTCGGGAACGCGAGCAGTGAGTGGCGCGATGACCGCAAGTATAAACGCCATGGTTCTGCCGAGACCGTTCATGACCGGATCTTTACTCCACGCAGGTTGTCGCCGCACATTTATATTATCGAATTGGCCGGCGCGGTATTGGAGCGCGACGGCTTCAGTTGCGTAATGCGCAATCTGGGTTAGAAATCGTACGTCACCGTCAGCGAACAATTGCGCGGGCGACGGAGCTCGTATCTAACCGGCACAATGGCATCGGACATTCCATAATAACCCTGCGTATCGTATTCCACTGAAACCAACCGCGCTCGGCTCCAATTCAATGGGTTGTCTACGTTCAGTTGAAACTTCACACCACCCTTGTTGGCAAAACGGAACCGATACGAAGCCATCAAGCCCAAATCCCAGAAGTCTTCGCCCTTTATCGGCCGCGCCACGTCAAGGACTCCGAAAGGCCGGCCATTTGCATCAAGAGTGCGCTCATAGCCCACAATACTCGCGCTGCGCCACCGAAAGTTGCCCCCCAAGGCACAACCTTTTAACCAGCCATGGCTGGAGAAAGAGTGCGTCACGAGTCCGTTTAGCGCGTATCGGCCATTGCGATTTGATTGCAAGCCAGTGAGCTTCTGATCATCTGCATTTACACGTTGGATTGTTGCGGCCTGGGTTTCGATAAAGGTCGCGTCTGCCGCCGCCTTGCTCCGGTCGGCGGCATTATTTGGATTCAAATCAAAGAAATTGGATGCTTGGCCGACGGCCACTTTACGCAGCTCCGTAACGTAGCCGGCCCATGTTCCCAACCCTTGGTAATTGGCGTTCGTATTCAGATACTCGCCAAGATCCAGTAAGTGAGCTCCCGTAACGTTGGCGTTATCACTGCCACTCAAATAAATTCGCCAATTGGGGTTTGGATTGAAGACAGCGGTGAGCTCGTACCCGTGAGCTTCATAATTCCAGGTGGAATCCAACCCGCTGTTCACTTCAACACGGTAGATGTTAGCCGCAGCCATGCTCACAAAGTGAGAATCGCCTGCATCCTTGTAGTTCGTCCGCAATCGAGTGAGAATCTGCCTGGCTCCTCCGGCATAGCTTCCCACGTTTCTCGTCTCATTTTGTGCGCTGGTCGTGAACCTGTTGAGCGAAAGCGAGAGCCGTTCGTCCAGCACTGACCAGCGAATTCCATAGTCCGCGGTCTTGCCCGCCTTATCCGGAATCGATTGTTCAAGATAGTTTGAGGACTGCGGGTTTACGTTCGGGGTGAAATTGCGCGACTTGCTGTAGAAAAGTTCCATCCGCGGTGTTACCCGAAATACCGCGCCCATGGTTCGATTGTCCGCCATGGCTGTTTTCGTTGGCGTGCCGTCGAGCGGGACGATCGCGACTTGGTCGTAGTACCGGCGCAGAGGATTGGTCGCAGAATCGCGCACTGCCGGATCAACGGTCGACCTGCTCGCTGGAACGCCATAAATCGCGACGTCATCCCGGCGAATACCCATGGCCGTTACCAAACGGTCGCCAAAGAAACGTCCCAGCCATGCTGCCGACAATGAATTATCCGTGTTTCGGCTTTTTCTCGCATTTACAAACGGCCGTAGCGCAAAATTGACGGGAGCACGATCAGCGGGAGTGGCTCCTTCGAAGAAGCCATACGAGTTTAGCTCAGCGAGACGTTTCCTCACCTGCAGATGATCGGGTAGTGGATAGGGTACGACTCCGTTGATAAAATATACTCGCTTATTGAGATTGTGCTGCGCGTTGAGGGCATCCGTGTTGTACCCGGAGAGACCTGGGGTAGCCAAATTGAAAAACTGCATAATGTCCTGCTGATCGTCGGTTTTGTCAGCCTGTGCTAAGGCACTAAAGGATTGTTTGCCGAGCCATTGGTGGATTTTTTCTAGATCGATGGCGTATGATATCGTCCCCCGATACTGCTGCACGATCGTCCATCCTTCACGATATTGTCCGGCGATTTCGTTGTAGGGAACTAAATACCCAGGGTTTGGTGTTCCGTCAGGCATATAGCGATTGACGTCAAACGTGATCGCGCTGTTTGATTCTGTTGAGGTGATGATATTGTCCCGGGCATGATTTGCCGCGATCTCGATGTACAGGCCGCGGGCAATTTTTTGTTCGATTGTAACCTGAGTCCAATGGCCACGGTTTTGCCTTGCAGGATCATCCCAAGTGCCCGGGTAGAGGTTGGCGTCCTTGGGCAGGCCGAATAGATTCCACGGATCAGCGTCGAGCAGATTATAACGACCGTTATTGCCGACCACCCCGGCAAAGGTGCTGTTTTGTAGGGTCGCTTGATAGCGGGTGTTAACCATAGGATTCGCCCGGTCCAACCCCACAATCCATGTGAACGACGGGACGTTTGTCTGGACCAAAGAGTTTTTCGGATCAAACCCCGCTCTGTTCGTGACAAATCCGGTTCCAGACACACTGCCAATGGGATTTCCTTTGGCGTCCAAGAAGGTCCGCCCGGCTGCCGTCCACAACGTGCCTTGACTCGTGAAATCGACGGTGGGTTTTCCCGCCTGGACCCATTGGAGCACACCTACTTCAAAAGGCTTGACCAGCGGTGAAAGATTCGAGCCGGTCTTATACGTCTCATGATTCACTATTATCTCGGTATCCTTGAATGGTCTCCAACTCAGACCCAAGGTGCCTCGTTCCTGCTCCACTCCCTCATACTGACGGAATTCACGCTTCTGACTTTTCAATAAGTTGACCCGCAATGCCAGGCGGTCTTTAACCAATGACTGGTTGACGTCCAACCCCGCTCGCTTTGATCCCCAGCGATCGAATTGGAGTATGAGTTGTTTCTTGTCACCCGTTAGGCTCGCGCGCTTTGTGGTATTCACGAAGGTTCCGGCTGAACCACCCAAACCAAAAAGCATGGCATTGGGTCCACGCGACAGCGTGATTCGCTCTGTATTATAGGTATCGTTCCGCTCAAGCGCCGAAAAGAAATCGTGCGACGCACTTGGACCAGCGACAAAGCCACGCAAGGAGACCTGTTGGCCGCTGAAGAACCTATTACTTGTGCTGTTAAATCCAGCGTCGTTGTCGCCTTGGTAGGTATCGACACTTGGCGTGAAGATAAGGGCGCGGTCCACCGAGGTTACACCGAGATCCTCGAAAAACTCCGGGGTTAGCACTGCGAGGGACGCGCCGACGTCGCGCAGGTTGGTGCGCATGCGCGTGCCGGCAAGTGTCTCGGTGGCGGCGTAGCCGGCATCCTTGTCGGTGGAGACCATGAACGGCGAGAGCGTGATGGCCGCGTCGCCTGCCACGTCGCGAACTTCAGCGGCGCTTGGCGTGTTCGGGCGGCTGCCGGTCGCGACCGGTGCCGCCCGTTGGGCGTTTGGGTCGCGGGAGACGGTGAGGGCTCCGGTCTTCTCGTTGGCGGTGACGACCAGTCCGGTATCGGCGAGCAATCGCGCCATCGCCTCGGTCGGGGTGAACTCGCCCTGCACGGCGTTGGTGCGCACCTGCGTTGCGGTCGCGGTGCCGAATACCACCGGGATTCCGGACTGCTCGGTAAACTGGCGCAGCGTCTTCGCCGCCGTGTCGGCCGAAAGGTTGAACAATCTTGCGGTCTGCTCGGCCGCTCCGGCGCCGCCGGCCACGAACAACGCGGCGAGCAGAACGGCCAGGGTGAAGTGCGGGCCACGGCGCAGTGAAACGGGTAGGTCGATTGGGGAGGTCATCAGGAGGATGACGCCGCTCACGCTCGAATCTCCTAGTCCGTAAGCGAAAAAGACAACGGCTCCAGCCCGCTGCTACGGACGGCGCAGTTCAGTGTGGCCGGCGCTGCCGGGCGCGGCGATGATGCCAAATTCGTTGCGCAGGAGGATGAAGAGGGAGTCGGTATCGTCGGCGCGCAGGGTGCCGCTGAGTTGCAGGCGCCCCAACGTCGGATCGAGCACGAGGTGGCGGCGGCCATGGCGGTTGAACATCGGAATCGCCTCGGCCAGGGGCGTGCCGGAGAATTCCAAGAGCGGGACGCGCCAGTTCAGCCGCTCGCGCCGTTCCCCGGATGGAACCGAGCGCACGGCTGCCGCGCCGGCGACTTCGAGGGACACAGTGGTCCCTTGGCCGGCGTCAACCATCGCTACGGCGGGTGTTGCCTCCACGGTGGCGGGCGGGCTCGTGACTGCCACCCGGCCCTCGGTCACGAGCACGTCGACGGCACGTTTGCCGAGATCGACGGAGAACGCCGTGCCGACCGCGCGCACCTCGACCCCCGAGGCGACCACGACAAACGGTCGCGCGGCATCCTTTGTAACCTGAAAGTGAACTTCACCCGCGCGCAGCACGACCCGCCGCGAGCTCGGACCATACTCGACCCGAATCTCGGCGCCGGGGCGCAATTCCACGATCGAGCCATCCGCGAGGGTGCGGGTTTCGGGAGTGACGACGACCGTGGATACAGCGGCGATCGGCGGAACGGCCGAGGTGGCAGCAGCCTGCGGAAACAGCCACGCGCCGACCAACCCTAGGCAGGCGATCCCGGCCACACCGGCGATTCGTCGGCGCACGCGCCGCCGGCGCCGCGCCTCAACGTGCCGGACGACTTCACCGGCGGCGCCGCTGGATACGGCCCACGAAAGTGCCTCGAGGCCGGTTGCAACCGGGCTCGGCTCGTCGGCGGAGCCAGCGCGACGGCCGGGAGTGGCGGCGGAATCCTTCATGAGGGGAAGCGGCGCAGACCGCGCCGTTGTAGTTCGGCGCCCAGCCGTTGCACGCCACGATAAACGTGCTCGGTCACGGTCTTCTCGGAAAGCCCGAGGAGTTCGGCCACTTCGCGGTGGGACTTGGACTGGAGTTTGCAGAGGATTACAATTTGGCGCTGGCGGGGCGTGAGCGTGTCGAGCGCCTCGCCCAACAGGATGATTTTTTCATGAGCGGCGGTGACCTCGAATGCGTCCGGCCTGTCATCGATGACGTCCAGCGCCGCCAAATCTCCAAGCGCTTCGAGCGGCGAGCGCCGGCGCTGGCGTAGAAAATCGATCGCCAGGTTGCGAGCGGCACAGAAAAGAAAGCCTCGGGCAGACTCGACCGAGCCCGCCATCTTAGCCCGCCACACGCGCAGGTAGGATTCCTGGACGACATCTTCCACATCGCGCACCGTGGGGAACGATCCGCGCAGATACGCCTTGAGCGAGGCCCCGTGCGGCTGCACCTCTTCCGCAAACCAGCGGGATTGTTCGAGGTTGGACGACTTCAGGGGCATCGACGAAATGGCGGGAGGTACGGGCGGGAAGCGGGACGAAGGTGAGTGAAATCTGGATACTGCCAACTTCAATTATTTCGTCCGGTCGTCATTTTTCGGAGGGCGTGACGAACTCTTCGCGACGCAACGTCCCGTCGCCGTTTTTGTCGAAATTCTTGAAACGATGGTCGAGGTTTGCCGCACCTTTCAGACCAGCGATGTATTCCTCGGGTGTGAGCATGCCGTCGTGATTGGTATCCATGCACGCGAGGCGATCAAGGTGCGGTGTCTGCAACCACGAGGTCTGTGCGAGGAGAGATCTCCCCAGCCCCAGTCGTCGGCGAAGATGAAGACGACGTTCGGGCGCGGCGTTGGGCGCGGCGCCGCCGCGTGGCCGGTTGATCCTGTGATGAAGAGAACGAACCGGCCGGTGAGAAAACGGCGATGCATCGGCGGAAAAAATCTAGGGCGCGCCGGCGGCCCAACGCAGATTCTGAAATTCCGGCCTAGGTCCCAGCCACTCGGCTCCGACTTCTCTTCGCCGCTCTTCGCCCCTCTCGCGGAGCGTGAGCCGGTCTTTGGCTGCGAGGCGCAATTCCCTGATGCCTTTCCAGCCGGGGAGCGCGAGGTCGGCCGCGTTGCGAAAATCTTCCGGGGCCAGACTGATTTGCTGCCACGCCGCACCGCCGGTCAGCGCGATGGCCGCGGCGTAGCCGTCGATTCCGAGCACGAGCCGGTTGGGTTGCGCGGAGCGGACTTCGAGCACGAGTTTCGCTGCGGGGGGAGCCTGCCACCGTTCGTCGTAAATCTTGTGGGTGCGTCGCGCCCAGTGGTCGGTGGATTCGTAGGTAAACCATTCCTTTTCCCAGTCACTCGCGAAGTCCTCGATCAACAGGGAGGCGGGGGCCGTCGCCTTCACGCCCGCGGCCGCGAGTTGATCCGGCGTGGCCACGAGCATGCGTGAGGAGAGCGCAAACGCCTTCGCCGTATAGATGCCGTAGTAGTAGCCGGCTCCGGTGACTGGCTTTTCCAAGGCGTAGTGCGCGGTCGCGTACACCCACAGCGGCTTGCTGATGGTCGCCAGCGGCAGGCTCGCGCGCCACGTCCCGCCCTCCCGAATCGCGCGGGCGTGATGCCAGAAACGTGCAATGGTGTTCTCGCGGTCGTCTTTTTCGCCCGCGAGTTGCCCCTGCTGCGTGTAGTAAATATCCACCGCCGCAGCCGTTCGTGCAGCATCCGGCGTGACCGTGAAGGTCGGCACGGCGTCCGCTGTCCTCAGGACCAACGATGCCGCGGGTGTCCGCGGTAACGTGAAGTCGCCGCGTAGGTGCTGGTCGAACCATAACAAGCCGACGACCTGAAATTCCGCCGTGTCCTGATGGCTGTGATGCGCCGAACACGTCACGCGCCACTCGGGGCTGCGGACTTCTGGCAACGCAGTCTGCAAATCGTCGATCCGCCCGTGGAAATCGTTGGCCGGACTCAGGAACACGATGGGGCACGTGATGCGCTTGAGGCTCTGATCGTCCGTGAGGGTCGCGCGATAGAGCGGATTTACGTGGGTCCGATCGCTGACCCCGCCACAGGAGGGCGCAGCGGCCTTCACACGGGAGTCTGCGGCCGTCGTCAGGACGGTCAGCTTGCCGCCCATGGAGTGGCCGTAGACGCCGAGCCGCTCCGGATCCACCTCGGGTTGCGCTTCCAGAAAGGTCAGGGCGCGGCGGGCACCGAGCGTGCAGAGAAACCAAGGATTGTTCCGGGGCGACTCCACGGCGTCCAAGGTCCACCCGGCCGGCGCGAGTGTCTGGAAATTATTTTTCTCATGGCGGCACGGCGCGTGGTAGGCGTCGAGCGCTCCCCAATCCGTCGTCAGCCGGTAGGCGGGATCAGCTGTTTTTCCGGCCCAGAACAGCGCCACACCTGCCGGGTTGACGGTGTAGCCCGGCGCGGCGATCCGCCCGGCCCACGCGATCGAGAGGGTCGCGTAACCGCGCTTGGCGTTGGTGAGGACGGCGCGGTAGTCGGCATATTGTCCGCCGCCATGAATCTGAACCAATCCCGGAAGCTTGGAGGGGCTTTGGGGAAATCCATAGACGGCGACCATCATCGCTTTTTGCCCTTTGAAGATCCCGATCCGGTAGCGGACCACCCGCAGCGTAACGCCATCTTCCTGCCAAGTCTTCAGCGTCTCGACGTCGAGCGGCTCACGCCGCGGATCGAAGCCGGCCCACAGTTCCTCGAAGGTGTGCGGCGCGCGTCCGTCCTTGAGCGGCGCCAGCGTCTCGGGCTCGGCACCCCCGAGGCGCACGACCAGGGCGAACAGGAGCGCGTGGATTATTTTTTTCGGCATGATTGGTGAAGGCCGGTCTCGCTGTTTTAATTCCGCCGGATTACGTGGGCCGTGTGGCGGAAAACCGGCCGACTAGAATTCAAACGTCGCTGTCAGGACGTAATTCCGTGGGCGGCGGATTTCCCAGATAATGGGGACGATGGCATTGGTAGTGCCGTACAAGGCTTGGCTATCGTAGTCGGATTTCACGAGACGCGGCGTCTGCCAGTTGGGCAGATTCTGGATGTTGAGTTGGGTCCGAAGATTTACGTTGCCGAAGACGCGGCGCTGATAGGACACCATCGCGCCGAGGTCCCAGAATTCCTTGCCGCTGAGTGGGCGGGAGGGGTCGATGGTCCCGACGGGTGCTCCCGCGGCGTTGGTCATGCGTTGATAACCGATGGTGTTGGCGCTGCGCCAGCGGTAGTTGCCGCCGAGGGTCCAGCCCTTGAGACGACCTTCGTTGAAGACGCGCGTGACGAGACCGTTGAACGCATATTTGCCGTTGCGCGCGGTCGTGATCCCGCTGAGGGCTTGGTCGTCGAGGTAGCCTTTTTCCTGGGAGGCGATCTGTTGCTCGAGGAAGAGGGCATCGGCGGCGGCCTGAACCTTGGCGGTGGCATCGGCTGGATTGAGGGCGAAGATGGCAGAGGCCTGCCCAGCCTCGATCTTGCGCAGCTCGCTGGCGAATTTCTTCCACGTGCCGAGGCCCTGATACTTTGAATCGGTGTAAAGATAGGTCCCGACGGCAGCGAGATGCTTGCCCAGTTGATTCGTGTTCGTGCTGCCGGAGAGCGCGACCCGCCAGTTGCGTGAAGGGTTGAAGATGAGATTCATCTCATAGCCCTCGGCGACATAGCTCCACGTATCCGACGTATTCCCTGTATCCACGGGATAACCACCGGACTCGGCCAAGTCCTTGAAATAGGGATCGCCGGCGGTTTTATAATTCCGCAAGCGGCCGAGAATGCTGCGCGTGCCCCCGACGCTGCCGTTGGCGTTACGCGCCTGGTTATCGGCGGACGTGGTGAAGTGACTCACGCCCAGAGAAAGCCGCCCCTGCAGCAGGGATAACCGGACACCGTAGTCGACGGTTTGACCGGCTGAATTGGGGGCGGAGCGACCTAGTGGGTCGACCCAGGAAGCGTTGCCCACGGGGAGGAAGTTGTTCGAGCGGCTATAGGTCAGCGAGAGCCACGGGAAGGCATGGTAAACACCGCCGTATGTGCGCGAGATCCCATTGGCGATGATGGCGGGGACGCTGTTGTATGGGATGTTACGAGCGAGCTCGAATGACTGCTTGAGCGGATCACTCGCTGAACCGGGGATGGCGGGATCGGCGATGGTGCGCACGGTCGGCACGCCGAAGCTTTGGGTGTTGTCTTCGCGGTAGCCCGCGACGGTGACGAGGCGACCGCCGAACCAGCGGGCCTGCCAACCGAGGGAAAGGGCATCGGCCGTGTATTTGCTCTTAATGGCATTGAGGAAAGAGATCCGGCGCAGGTTGATGGGGACCTGCTCGGCCGCGGTGGCGCCGACAAATTTCCCGTAGCTGTTGAGGAGTGAAATATTATTCAGGGTTTGGATGACATCGGGCATCACGGGCACGTTGCCGTTCAGGTAATACACGCGAGTTTGCAGGCTGTTGGTCCCGTCGAGGATGTTACTGCTCCAGCCATTCGCAGTGGGGAGGCCGACGGTGGCGAGGTTGCTCACGCGGGTGAGATCCTGCTCCGCATCCGAGCGGGTGCGCTGGTAGAGCCCGGCGAAATTATGCTGGCCGAGCCAACGGCTCCGCTGGGTGAGATCGCGTTCGTAGGAAAGGGTCGCGCGAGATTCGGCCGACCGGTTTTTTACGGGGCGATATTGGCCGCCGATCTGGCTATAGGGCACAAGATAACCGGGGTTGTTCGAGCCGTCCGGCAGGTAGCGGTTGGGATCGATGGTAACGTTGGTGAAGTTGTTCGGATCGAGCGTTTGGTTGTACAACGCGAGGTTGCCGCCCAGTTCGAGGAAAAGTCCCTCGGCGAGTTTCTGCTCGAGGAGGAGCTGGCTCCAGCGACCGTGTTGCTTGTTGGAAGGATCATCCCAAGTCCCGCCGTTGAGATTGGTGCTCTTGCTGAGTCCGAGCGCGGTCCAGGGGTCTTTCGATTGATAGTTGGCGCTGCCTTGGCCGCCAAACGTGGCGCCACCAAGGGTGCCCTGATAGCGCGTGTTCACCATCGGGTTCGCCAACGGTAGCCCGACGATCCACGTCGGCTGGTTACCGGTGCTCTGGCCCAGCACCAATTTGGGATCGAAGTCGTTGCGTGAATCGACGAGCCCATCCGCGTCCACCACGCCGCTGGCGACGGGAATGCTGTTCCCCTTGGCATCGACATAAGGCCGCGTCGCGGTCCATTGCTGGCCGGCTGGCAGGAATTCAATCGTTGGTTTTCCCGAAGCGGCCCAGCGCAGCACGCTGCCGTCGAAGCCCCACACCAAACTCGAGGCGTTGGTGCCGAGGGAGTAGCTCTCGTGGTTGAAGGTGAGCTTGGTGTTGGCCAACGGTTTGGCGGTTACGCTCAAGGTCAAACGCTCCTGATTCTTGCCTTCGTAGCGCCGAAACTCGCGGGCTTGATCGTGCAATAGGTTGAGCCGGAAACCCAACTTATCCTTGATCAAGGGTTGGTTGTGGTCGATGGCGATGCGCCGCGAGCCATTGGTATCGGCCTGCGTTTGCACCTCGGTTTTTCGCCGCTTTAATTCTGCGCGTTTTGTGGTGGTGACGGCGGTTCCTTGGGGATTGCCGACGCCGATGAGCAGAGCGTTCGGCCCGAGCGAGAGCGTGATGCGCTCAAGATTGTAATTATCGGTGGGCTCCAGAGCGTTGAAAAAATCGTGCGAGATCGATTGGTTGCCAGCGTTGGTGTTGAAGCCACGAATCGAGTAAGATTGGCCAGTGCCATAGCGCATTTGTGTGCCGGACGCGCGATTGGCATCGGTGTTGTCGCCTTCGGTGGCGTCGACGCTCGGTGTATAAAGAAGCGCTTGGTCAAAGGAATTGACGCCGAGATCGCGCAGGAATTCCGGGGTGAGAATTGAGAGCGAGGCCCCGACATCGCGGAGGTTGGTGCGCATGCGCGTGCCGGCGAGCGTCTCGGTGGCGGCGTAGCCATTGTCCTTCTCGGAAGAGACTTCGAAGGGGGTGAGCAGGATGGCGTCGGTTGATGCGGGCTTAAGCGGAGCAGTCGGGACCGACTGAGCTAGGGCGATGTTGGCGAGCGTGAGGCAAGCAGCGATGACGGTGGTCACGTTCGCGGTTGTGGTAGGGGTTTTCATAGGAGATGGGGATCGGGTGCTTCGAAGCACGGGTGCCTCGGTAAAGGGGGATACGAACGGGAGTGATGGACTCGTCAGTCCGACACCTGAGAGCCAAACTGGAGCTGCGGCGGCTCGTCGCCGGGTAATGTGGTGACGTGCGGCGCGCTCAGCGGGGCGCTAAGGACTGACGTGACAGGTTTCATGGGTTGGTTGCAAGGTGGGTTTACTTGGCCGCTTTCGCATTTCGTTTCTTCGCTGCTCTGGAGGCATCCGGGCTGGGCGGAGATTGCGGGTCCATGCGTTTGAGCATGGCTTCATCCGGGCCTCCGCCAAATTGCTTCCAGTAGAGCTCCTTCATGGGATTCATCTTCGGGGCGGCGACGTTTTCATTCACGAGCAGGGGCTGCACATCGGTCCACCATTGTTCATAGGTGGCGCGGAGGCTCGCAACGACGGCGGGGTGCTCGGCGATAACATTGTTTGTTTCGCCTGGATCGGCCTTGAGGTCGTAGAGTTCGGCGTTGTTCACCAGCGTGAAACGCGAGTTCTGGATGGAGCACTTGGTGTATTTGGACTCCGCCGCCATGCCCTTGGCCCAGCGGCCGACGTGATGCACGAGCGTGCGGTCCGCCCACTCGGCCTGGTGATTCTTGAGCAGAGGGAGGAGACTCCGGCCTTCGACTTGTTGCTTCACCTCAGCGGACAGTGTCGCACCGGTGATCTCGGCGAGCGTGGGGAAGAGATCGAGGTGTGCGCTGAGCGCATCGCACTCCACGCCGGCGGGGATGCCGCCGGTGGGCCAGCGGAAGAACGCCGGCGAGCGTGAGCCCCCCTGATACGGCGTGACTTTGCTGCCCCTCATGCCGGCGTTGAAGATCTTGCACGCCTGCGCGAAGCCGCCGTTGTCGGTGCCGAGGTAGATGACCAGCGTGTTTTCCGCGATGCCCCACGCCTTTAGCTTAGTGAGCAGGGCGCCGAAGTTCGTGTCGATGTTCTCGATCATACCGAAGAACTTCGCGACGTCCTCCGACACGCCGGGTTTGCCGAGATAGTGCTGATAGTATGCTTCCGGTAGGACCCACGGACCGTGCGCTGCATTGAGCGGGATGTAGGCGAAGAAGGGCTGCTTCGCCGCGCGCTTGGCATCCATCCACTTGATGGCTTGGGCGAAAAACAGGTCGGTGCAATAGCCCTTGGTCTTCTCCCATTTCCCGTTGTGCCAGAGCGCCGGGTCGATGTTCGTATTGCCGGGCGCGTCGCCACAAGAGCCCGGATACGTCTGCCCGATGCCGCCGCCACCGTGGATATAGACTTCATCGAATCCACGATTTTCGGGCCGATACGCTTCCTCGTCTCCGAGGTGCCACTTGCCAAAAATCCCTGACGTGTAGCCGACCGTCTTGAGCATCTGCGGCAGGGTGACGGTCTTCAGGTTCATGCGCTCACGTTCCAAGATGGTGTGCGTCACGCCGTTTTTGAACTCATGCCGTCCGCTCATCAGCGCTGCGCGAGTCGGCGAGCACGTTGAGCTCACATGGAACTGCGTGAGGAGCGTGCTTTGCTGCTTGAACGCATCTACCGACGGCGTGCGCATGATGGGATTGCCCAGGCAGGCATAGTCGCCGTAGCCCGCATCGTCGGGCATCACGAGGATGATATTGGGCCGGGCCGAGGGCGCAGCCGCGGCCGTCGGCACAGGCAAGGCCGCCAGCGCGGCGAGCAGGACGGCGAAGGCGAACGCACGTAGGAGATTCATGTTTGGGAGGGCTCGGGCTGAATCGCTCAAGGGAGTTTGGTGACGACGGCGTAGTAGGCGCCCACTTCGTGGCCATCGGCGGTGCGAAAGACCGGGGCGAGTTGGTGGGAGCCAGCGGCGAGCGTTGTTGCGAAGGTGACGGCGGTGTCGGTGGCACGGACTGGCACGGAGGCGAGGTCGCGGCCGTCGACGCGGAGCGTGGCGGTCGTCGCGGGGATCGCGACGCCGGTGCGGGCGCGGAAGGCGATGTCGGAGCCGGGGACATTCGCACCCGGGGGCAGGGCGGCAGTGATGGGGTGGTTGGCTTCGACGGGCCAGCGGCGCACAGTGATTTCGTAGCGGCCGACGGTCACGACTTTCACCGCCCAGTGGCCGGCGTGGACGGACTTCGCGGCGATGGCGTTGGCGGGACCGACGGCGGCTTTGGAGCTTTGGTTTTTCCCAGCGGCTGGGCGGGCGAGAGCAAAACCATCGCCTTCGCGGATGTGCTGCTGGTTCCACGGCGGGAGCGCTTCCTGAATCCAGTCGTGGCCGGTGAGACTCACGACGGGATGCTCGGGATGACCGAGGTAAATCTCGGTGGTCTGCGCGAAGGTCGGCTCCAGCTCGGCCCACCACGCTTCGTAGAACGCACGCATTTTGGCGGCGCGCGCGGGTTGTTCGGCGAAGATATTCCGCTGCTGGCCGGGGTCGGCCTTGATATCGTAGAGTTCGCTGCCGTTGATGAGGCGCCAGGGGCCAGACATGACGGCGGACTGTTTCCATTTCACGGGATCGCGCTCGCGCTGCGAATCGGTGACGAGCATGCGCTCGTGCGGCCACGCGGTGGTGTTCGCGGCGGGATCGAGGAGCGGGCGAATGGAGCGGCCGTCGAACTTGAGGCCGGCGGGAGTGAGCGCGCCGGTGACGTCGAGGAGCGTGGGCACGATGTCCACGGCATGGCTGAGCGTGTCGCTGACGTGCGGTTTGGTCCAACCGGCGGCGGGCCAGTGGGCGAGGAGCGGGACGCGGTGGCCGCCCTCGTATTCGCTGCCTTTTTTTCCGCGCATGCCGGCGTTGAAGATTTTTTCGCCGGTGGCGGTGCCGTTGTCGGTGGTGAAAATGAAGAGCGTGTTATCGGCGATCCCGAGCTCACGCAGGAGCGCGCGGGTGGTGCCGACGTTGTCGTCGATGTTGGTGATCATACCGAAGAACGCGGCGAGTTCGGGGGTCTGCTGCGGATAGAGGTCGAGGTAGTTTTGCGGAGCGTGAAACGGGCTGTGCGGCGCGTTGAGCGCGATGTAGGCGAAGAAGGGTTTTTTGGCGGCGGCTTGCTCGCGGATGAAGCGGTGCGCCTCGGCGAAAAACACGTCGGTGCAAAAACCCTTGGCGGCGACGATGCGGCCGTTGTGAAAATAACTGCCGTCGAAGTAGGAGTTGTCCCAGAGATCGGGCGTCTGGCCGACCCCGCCGCCGCCGTGATAGTAGACCTCGGTGAAACCGCGGTCTTGCGGGCGGTAGGGGTAGTTGTCGCCGAGGTGCCACTTGCCGAACAGGCCGGTGGCGTAGCCGTGGGCTTTGAGCAACTGGCCGACGGTGATCTCGTTTTCGCGCAGCATGGAGCGGCCGTTGACGGTGTGCCACACGCCGGTGCGGTTGGTCCAGTGGCCGGTGAGCAGCGCGGAGCGCGTGGGCGAGCAGGTGGGCGCGACGTGGTAGTCTTTGAGTTGCGAAGACTCGGTGGCGAGCCGGTCAAGGTGTGGCGTCTTGACGATGGGATTGCCCGTGAAGCCGAGATCGCCGTAGCCCTGATCGTCGGTGATGACGAAGACGATGTTGGGCTTTGTCGTAGGCGCGGCTGCCGCCGCGACAGCGGCGGAGAGGGGGAGAAGGAGGGAAAGAGAGAGGGGGAGAAGGGAGCGGAGGCGGGACATGGGGGGATTGAAAGGAGCGCCTGGGGGTGGTTTATTGCTTTTTCTTGCCGGCTTTCGGCACGCCAAACGTGAGCGCGCCCTTGGGGTCCATCTTTGCGAGGGCTTCGGGCGTCGGGCTGCCGCCGAACTGGCGGTAGTAGATTTCCTGGAAGGGATTGATCGCCGGCCCCATCGCTTTTTCGTTCACCATGAGCGGCAGGCACTCGGCCCACCACTGGTCAAACGCGGCGCTGAGCTCCTTGACCACCGCGGGGTGCTGCGCGATGACGTCGTTTTTTTGGCCGTAGTCGACGCTGAGGTCGAAGAGCTGCCAATTCGGGGTGCGGCCGCCGTTCTCGCTGACCATCGCCCAGCGCGTGTTGCGCACGGAGGCGACTTTGAACTTCGCTTCGTTGGGATCGCCGAGCTTCGGCCAACGGCCAAAGTGGGTGAACTGGTAGCGGTCGGGCAATTTCGCGGCGGGATTTTGGAGCAGCGGCACGAGGCTGCGGCCCTCGATTTGGGACTGGGCGACGGCGGTGGGAATTTTGGCGCCGGTGATCGCGGCGATCGTGGGGAAAAAATCGATGTGGGCGGCGAGCACGCTGCAATCGGCGGGTGAGAGCGTGCCGGGCCAGCGCCAGAACGAACTCGCGCGGGTGCCGCCGAGCCAAGCAGTGCCCTTTTGCCCGCGCATATCGGCGTTGAACACCTTCACGCCGGCGGTGCCGCCGTTGTCGTTCATGAAGATGACGAGCGTGTTTTGGGCGATGCCCCACTCGTCGAGTTTGGCGAGGAGCCGGCCGATGTTTTGGTCGATATTGTGGATCATGCCGAAGAAGTTTTCGGTCGCGGGCTCGAGGCCCTTGCCCTCGTAGAGCGCCCGATCTTCGGGGCGCGCGATATAGGGGCCATGGGGAGTGTTCGACGGAATGTAGGCGAAGAAGGGTTTCTTCGCGCGGCGCTGGGCATCGATCCATTGCGCGGCTTGGGCGTAGAAGAGGTCGGTGCAGTAGCCCGAGGTTTTCTCGAACTTGCCGTTGTGGAGCAGAGTGGGATTAAAATACGTGTTGCCGGGAGCATCGCCGCATGAGCCGGGATAAATCTGGCCGATGCCGCCGCCGCCGTGGATGTAGACCTCATCGAAGCCGCGGCGGTTGGGCTGATACGCCGCTTCGTCGCCGAGATGCCATTTGCCAAAAATACCGGTGGTGTAACCGGCCGACTGCAGCACCTGCGGCAGCGTGGTGGCGGCGAGGGTCATGCGCTCGCGTTCGAGAATCGTGTGGGT
>CAMCHO010000008.1 GCA_945874455.1 Opitutus sp. GAS368
GCGCGGAGCAACGGGCCAGCTTGGCGCGAGACTTTAGCCTCGCCCGCATCCGCGCTTGAACTCCGCGGTTCGCAACTGCATTCGTCTCGCCGTGGATTCGCCCCGTCCCGATCACGCCGCTTGGTTTGCCTCCGAAGTGCTCCCGCACGAGCCGGCGCTGCGGTCCTGGCTGCAAGCGCGGTTTGCCTCGGTGCGCGATATCGACGATGTCCTCCAGGAAGCCTACTTGCGCGTCTTTCGCGCCCGCGCCGCAGGAAAAATCGACCATCCGAAGGCTTATCTGTTCAACACGGCGCGTAATGCCGCGCTCGATCGCGTGCGGCGAGATCGGGTCGTGGCATTCGAGCCTCTAACTGATTTCGAGGGCTCGTTCGTCTTGGAAGGTAACGCCGATGCCACCTCTGCCGATGTCGACTTCGAACTCGAAACGCTCGCCGCCGCGATCCGCACCTTGCCCGAGCGCTGCCGCGAAGTACTCATCTTGCGAAAATATCACGGCCTGTCCCACGAGGAAATTGCCGCGCGCCTCGGGATCACTCGCAACACGGTGAACGCCCACATCACCCTCGCGATGCTGCGCTGCCGGGAATATTTTCGGGCCCGCGGCTTGCTGCGGAAAGATCGCCATGACCCCTGACCCACGCCAATCGCCCGGCGACGGCGACCACGACACGGGTGCTGCCGCCGTGCGCGCGGCGGCGGAATGGCGGGCGCGTCAAGACGCCGGACTGACTCCCGCCGAGCAGGAGGAATTTCTCCGCTGGCTCGAGCACGATGCCCGCCACGCCGAGCTGTTCGGCGAAATGGAGGACACGTGGTCGCTCTTGGAACGTACCCGCGAAATCCCGCTGGCTTCCCTGGTCGCGACGACTGCGCCGTCGGCTGATTCTCTTGGCGTTTCCACCCTGACGCACCGTCCTTGGCGCTTCTGGCTACCCGCTTCGCTGGCGGCGGCCGCTTCGCTTGCAGTCGCAGTCTGGGTTTGGCAACGACCGGGCGACCAGGAAACGCAGTTCGCCGAATCGACCACGGAGGAAGCCGGCATGCTCAAGCGCGTCAACCTGCCCGATGGCTCCGTCGTGCGGCTGCGCCCTTCCTCCGCGATCGCCGTCAGCTTGGGCCGGCACGAGCGCCACATTCAGCTGCTCCGCGGCGAGGCGCACTTTACCGTGGCGAAGGATGCCGCACGCCCGTTCGTGGTGGAGGCCGATGGCGTCGGCGTCCGCGCCGTCGGCACGGCCTTCAGCGTCACCACGGCTGCTGGGTCGGTGGAGGTCCTCGTGACCGAGGGCAAAGTCGGGGTGGAGTCTGCGCGACCCGGCGGGCTCCGCGCGACACTCCTGCCGAAAGTGGCGGCCACGCGTGACGCGCCCGTGCTTTCCGCCGGCGAAAAAGCGAAGGTGAGTATTCCGAAGCCCAGCGCGCCGATCGTGACCGCCACCGTGGAGCGGTTGGCCCGCAGCGAAATCGAGGCGGCGCTGGCGTGGCAGCAGCGCACGCTCGCCTTCGAGGCGGCGCCACTCGCCGAGATCGTCGCGGAGTTTAATCGCTACAATCGCCAGCAATTCGTGGTCGCCGATGCGGCGCTGGCGGGCCTGCGTTTCGGTGGTTCCTTCCGCGCCGACGACCCCGATGGTTTTTTGGTGCTGCTCGCGGCCACCGCCCAAGTGGCGGTCGAAACGCGCGGCAACGAAACTGTCCTGCGCTCCAGGCGGTGACGCCGGGCGTGGTGTTGGGCATGAGGACGCTGTTGCCCGCCCGCCACGACCCGCGGCGCTTTCGCTCCGCCTCTAACTGTTTTTTGCGGTGGTTCGTCTTAGTCGCAGTGCCCCTACCCCGCGTCTACTTTCCGCCGACCTATGCGATACATTTCGCGCTGGGCTGCGCCTTGATCTCGAGCGTAGGGGCTGCCACCACTCCCGAAGCCTCGGCCAAGCGGTCGTTCGATCTTCCAGCAGGTGAAGCGGCGGCGGTTTTTAAGCAGTTCATCGCGCAGTCGCGCGTGCAACTACTCTACGTCGCCGACGACGCCACGAGCGTGCGCACGAACGCAGTCAAGGGGGCGTTCACACCCCGCGAGGCCATCGACCGGATTCTCGCCGGCACGAGTCTCATCGCGGTGCAAACGGACAGCGGCTCCATCGCAGTGAAGACGCTGGCACCTCAGGTCCGACCGGGAATTTCACCGACACCCATTTCACCGCCCGCCAAGCCGGCGGAACCTGCCGCGAATCCCCGAAACCAGACGAACGCTCCCCAAACTCCGATGAAATCCCCAAAACTGCTCTCGATCCTCAGCCTGCTCGCGTTTGGCGCCACTGAAGCCTCGGCCCAAACCGCTCCGGTCGCGCCCGCCACGAGCGAAACGGTCGAACTCTCACCCTTCATGGTCACTTCGGAAAAGGACGCGGGCTACTATGGCGCAAATTCGATGTCGGGTACCCGAATGAACACGAAGCTCGAGGACATTGCCGCCTCGATCACGGTCATCACCAAACAGCAAATGATGGACCTGGCGCTGCTCAACATGGACGACATCTTCTCCTACGAGGCCAGCACCGAGGGCACGCGCAACTACACCGCCTTTTCCTTCGACCGCAACCAGGTGGCAATCGACAACACGCAGTTCGATCCCCTCAACGCCAACCGGATCCGTGGCGTGGGAGCGGCGAATGTTTCCTTCGGCAATTTCGAAACGAGCGGTCGCACACCGATCGATGTGCTGGATGTCGATGCCGTCGAGATCGGCCGCGGGCCCAACTCGAATGTTTTCGGGATCGGCAGTGCCGCTGGCACCGTGAACACCGTGCGGGCCAACGCGAACGTCCAACGCAATCGCTCCCAGGTGGGTTTCCGGGTCGACAGTTACGATGGCTATCGCACGAGCCTCGACTTGAATCGGGTCTTGCTGCCGGGGAAGCTGGCGGTTCGCGGCACCGTTGTCGCGCAGCGGGAGGGATTTCAACTCAAGCCCTCCGGGATGAATACCGAGCGTTACAACGGCATGGTCCGCTACCAGCCCTTCAAGACCACGAGCCTCTCCGCCTCGCACACCTATTACCACAGCTACGGCAATCGACCCAACACGACCACACCGCGCGAATCGATTACGGCCTGGCGCGATTCCGGATCGCCGACTTGGGACCCGCTGACGAATTCAGCGACGCGGAACGGGGTCACGACGGTCGGCGTGCCGAGTTACTTCAATCGCAGCACATTTAGCGGAAACACGATGTTCATGCTCGATCCCAACGGACTTTTTTGGTGGGGCCAGAACACGGGACAAGGACGCAACCTGCAGGGCGTTAATCAGGACCCCACCGGCTATCGCGCGTCTCAACCGCTCATCTACGATTATCCCGCGCTGACCTCGAAGGACATTTACGATTGGACGCGCTTCAATCTGGGAGCGCCGAACCGCACGGACGACAAAAACCAAATCGCCTCAATCTTGCTCGATCAGACGTTGTTCACGACCCAACGCCAGGCGGCCTTTGTGCAATTGGGTTGGTTTCGCGAGCAGACCTATCGTTTCACCCGCAACGTGATGGGAAATCTGACCCAGTCGATCCTGAGTGTGGACGTGAATAAAAATCTGCCCGATGGCCGGGCCAACCCGGGCTTCCTGCGGCCTTACGTCAGCGTGAACCACAACCTCAATGTCAACCCGCTGGATCGCGACACGTATCGCGCCCAAGGGGCTTACAAACTCGACTTCACGCAGGACAAGAACTGGATGCGCTGGCTGGGCCGGCACGACGTGGGGGCGTTTTATGAGTACAAGGATTTCAAGTCATGGAGCCGCACCTACGAGGATGTCATCGTCGATGATCACACGTGGCTCCGCGATGCCGTCCGCTCCGGTGCCGCATCGAGCGGGCTCCCGATGGGCACGACGCAAGGGCGGCCGTATCCATTTTTCTATATGGGCGACACCCAGGGCCAAAACATCGACTACGCTCCGGCAAACTACAACACGGGCACTTACCCAGTCACCACCACCCTGAACCCGGGTGGCCAGTGGACCACGGAAAATGCCCGGATCGGCGCAGCGTGGAGTGGAGGCGGCATCTCATGGACAGAATTGAAGAGTCGGGGTGTGACCCTGCAGAGCCGGCTTTTAAACGACCGCGTCGTGACGACCTTTGGCCTCCGACATGACGCCCGTTACTCCCGCGTCGGCACAGCGCCTCTGCTGAACCGTGACGGCTACACGGTCAACGAAGCATCGTTCCTCACCTGGGCCCCGAGTGACTGGACGCTTGGTAAGGGACCGACGCGGACCGCCGGCATCGTGGTGAAACCACTACGTTGGCTCAGTGTGTATGCCAATAAGTCGGACAGTTTCCAGCCCGCCAACGTCAACACGGATGTCTATCTGAGAAAGTTGACCGACCCGACTGGCAAGGGAGAGGACTACGGCATCATGATCAATTTGTTTGCGGGAAAAGTCGTCGTCCGCGCCAACCAATATACCACGACCCAAGCCAAATCCCGCAACGGCAACGTCGGCATCTTCGCTTCCCGGCTGATCACGATTGACCGACCGAGCGGGCTGGGCTCCGACCTGCCGGCCGGATTTGGCTTCCAGTTGCGGTCGCAGGCGACCGGGTGGGTCACGACCGCAGCTGCGGCCAAGGGGCAGACGCTTACGCAAAGCGAAATCAATACCCAGGTGGCTGCGATCATGAAGATGCCGACCAGTTTCCTGGACCCGTTTCAGTATTCACAGTCCGGAACCTCGGACCAGATCGCCAAAGGCCGGGAGATCGAGATCAGTTACAATCCGACGAAATTCTGGACCATGAAGGTCAATGTCGTGGAATCGAAAACGATCCAGGCGAACATCGGTCGTGAACTCGTCCAGTATCTGGACGAACGCATGAAAGTGTGGCCGACGATCATCGATCCGACCATCAATGCCCCTTGGTTCACTAACAACTATGGCGGCGGCCCTGCCGTAAACACCACCCCGGCGGCCAATGTTGAGCAGCAAATCCGTGCTCCGTTGGCGCTGCAACTCGCCAGCGAAGGCCTCTCGAATCCTCAGATTCGCAAGTACCGGCTCAACGCGCTGACCAATCTTCGCCTCGAGGGAATCACCGATAACAAAATCCTGAAACGCTTCAACGTCGGCGGGGCGCTGCGCTGGGAGGACAAGGGAGCGATCGGCTACTGGGGCAAACAGCAGGTGCCGTCCGCCATCACCGAATACGATCCCTATCGGCCGCTTTACGACCGGGCTCACTTGTATGTCGATGGTTTTGCCGGCTACCGCACGCGGTTGTTCCGCAACAAAGTCGGAGCCACCTTTCAGTTAAATGTCCGCGATCTGACCGAGGGCGGCCGCCTGCAGCCGATCGTCGCCGACCCGGACGGATCGATTGCGGCGTGGCGGATTGTCAGCCGGCGCCAGTTCATCTTTACGACGACGTTTGATTTCTGAGGATATTCTGTGCAACTCGCTCCGTGGCCCACCTGTTTCACGCGCTTGCTTTAGCTGTGATTGGTTTCTCCAGGCTCGGGTCGCTACCCGCATGAAATACCTCCTCCTCGTTCTGCTACTCGCTCCCCTCGCCGCACTGCACGCCGCCGATCTCACCCTGACCTCACCGCGTGATTTCCAAGTCGTGCAGCGGGCGACTCCCACGCGGGGGCTGCTGAAAATCGCGGGGCAGCTTCCCGAGCCGGTGCCGGGCGATGCGGTCCTGGAGGCGCGGTTGGTCGGCGCCGCGTCGGACGCAGGGTGGCAGCGACTCAATGCGACGTTTGCCGACCGCACGATTTCCGGCGTCCTCGACGCTGCGGCCGGTGGTTGGTGGAGGCTCGAGGTGCGCGTTTCGCACGGCGGCAAGGCGGTCGCGTCGGGAGCTGTCGAGCATGTCGGCGTGGGCGAGGTGTTCGTCATCGCGGGGCAGTCAAACTCGGCTAATCACGGGCAGGAAAAACAAAAACCACAGAGCGGTCGCGTCGCCACGTTTGATGGCACGAGCTGGCGGCTCGCGGACGATCCGCAGCCGGGCGCGAGCGGTGGCGGGGGTAGTTTCATCCCGCCATTTGCCGATGCCGTGGTGGCCAAACAAGAGGTGCCCGTGGGCATCATCGCCTGCGGCATCGGCGCGACGAGTGTGCGCGAGTGGTTGCCCAAGGGCGCGACCTTTCCGAATCCTCCCACCATCGAGCGCCGCGTCGAGAAACGCCCCGACGGCACCTGGGCCAGCCAAGGCGCAGCCTACGACGCCTTCGTCGCACGTTTGAAACCACTCGGACCGCAAGGCTTTCGCGCCGTGCTCTGGCATCAGGGCGAGAGCGATGCGAACCAGAAAGACACGTCGCGGACGCTGGCGGGCCCGCTTTACCGCGAGTATCTCGAAAAGCTCATCCGCGACTCGCGACGGGCGATCGGCTGGGAAGCGCCGTGGTTTGTCGCACAGGCGAGTTATCATGTGCCCGGCGACGAAGGCAGCGCCGACATCCGCGCGGCGCAGGCCTCGCTGTGGAAGGACGGCATCGCCTTGGCAGGTCCGGACAGCGATGCGCTGAAAGGCGAGCTGCGCGAACGTAACGGTCAGGGTGTTCACTTCAGCGGCCAGGGCCTGCGCGAACATGGTGCAAAGTGGGCGGAGAAGGTCGTGCCGTGGCTCGATCAACAATGGACGGCGCCGAGGCGTGCGCATGGCGGCACGGAATGGAGCCGCTACGAGCACCTCCCCGAGTGCCATAGCATCGGTTGGGTCAGTGCGAACGTGCAGACGAAGGACACGCAGAGCTGGAACGGCGTGCTCGATGAAGCGAAGTGGGGCACGCCCGCGCCGCAGCAGGTGGTGGGGCGAAATTGGGATTGGAAAATCAGTGCCGCGCAGTGGGCCGAAGCGGTGAAGCAGAAAGGCGAAGGCAAACGCGAGGAGGTGAAGTGGGATCTCTGGCTGCCGGATGGGGTGAGCGTGGTGAAAGGCATCGTCGTCATGTCCGGTCACGGCAGCGGCGAGAATCTCTTCCGCCGTGCTGACCTGCGCGCGCTCGCCCAGGAGCTGCACTTGGCTTTGTTCAAGTTCGTGGGCAATCCCGTGCAGCGGGGCTTCTGGCCGAGCGGTTTACTTTTCGATCGATTACAGATTTGGGGCGAAAAAACCGGCCACCCTGAGCTGGGTCATGCGCCGCTCTTCCTCTACGGCCACTCGAACGGCACCGGCTTCTCTGCGGCGTTCCCCGCGTCTGCGCCGGATCGCGTCTGGGGCTGGGTGTCGATGCGCCCCGGCATCACGTTTCAGGTGTATCAGCCCGGCGCGGCGCAGGTGCCTGGGTTGGTCATCTTCGGCGAGGACGATCCCTTTCTTGCGCGTCCGTCCAAGGAGGAGAATCTCGCCGTCGTCCCGACGCTGAGAAAAAACCACGCCGCCGTGTGGAGCTTCGCCGTCGAGCCGAAGACCGGTCACGGCCCCGGTGAAAAGACCTGGCCCTTGGTGTTTTCCTTTCTCCGTCACAGCTTCGCGGCGCGGGTGCCGGCCGCTGGCGACGCTCGCCAAAACCCCGTGAAGCTAAACTCCCTCCCCCTCGAAAAAGGCCACCTCGGCCAAAACTGGGATCCGACGAAGGGCGGCTATCAAACCCTGACCGTCACCCCGTTCGCAGCGTTCAAAGGCAACCAAGCCACGGCCTCCTGGCTCATCAACGCCGCCTTTGCCACCGACTGGCAGGCCTTTCAGCGCGAGGGAAAAATCAACGCCCCGCCCGCGGCCATCGAGCCAAGAAAACCTGCGACCACACCGGCCTCTGCTCCCGCGAAGCAACCGCCAGCCAAACGCCTCACGTCCGCCGAGCAACGCGCGGAGGCAGCACAGCACGCGGTGCGTATACCCAGCTCGATTGACGGATCAGAACAACTCGTCATCTGGCATTGCCCCGAGAGCGCAGCCCGCGAGGTGGAGGGCAAAGCAGTCCCGCTCTTGGTCTACCTCCATTCGTGGAGCGGCGGCTTCGAGCAGGGCGTGTCCTTGATCGGCCTCGCGAAGAAAATGGGCTGGGTGCTCGTCGCTCCCGATTTCCGCGGACCCAATAGCCGTCCCGAAGCCTGCGCCTCGGAACTCGCCTCCCAAGACATTCTCGACGCCGTCGATTACGCGAAGAAACACGCTCGCATTGACTCGTCCCGCATCACCCTCCTCGGCGGCTCGGGTGGTGGCCACATGGCCCTCGTCATGGCCGCCCGCGCACCTCAGGTGTGGGCTGGCGTGAGCGCCTGGGTGCCCATCTCCGACCTCGCCGCCTGGCACGCGGAGAGCACCGCCCGCAAGACCAACTACGCAAAGATGCTCGCACAATCCTGCGGCGGCCCGCCCAGCCCGACGACCGAGAGCGAATATCGGAAGCGCTCCCCCCTTTTTCATCTCGCAGCAGCCAAGAATGTGCCGCTCGACATCAATACCGGTATCCACGATGGACACACGGGGTCCGTGCCAGTGAGCCACTCGCTCTACGCGTTCAACGCCCTGGCCGCAGCCTCGGACCACCCGGAACGCCAAGTCAGCGAGGCCGACATCCGCTCCATGGTGAAGGAGCAAAAGATTCCCGCCGCGCTCGCCAGCGAGACCCAAACCGACCCGGAGCGGCAAAAGCCGGTGCTCTTCCGCCGCATCGCCAGCCAGGCCCGCATCACCGTCTTCGAGGGCGGACATGATTCCGAACCCGCCGCCGCTATCGCGTGGCTCGCCCGCCAGCGCCGCGGCCAGGCCGCCGATTTCACCCTCGGCAGTGCCGCCTCCGCCGCGGCCGAAGCCGTCGGAAAATAGCAATAAACGACGCCGCCCGATGCAAAATCCAACAGAGAGCACACGCTTTGAGCAGAAACCAAAACCCTTGCACTCGCGCTGGGACGCTTCCTCGACCTCATGACACGCCTTGGTTTGCTTCGCGCTCTGGTTGTTCTGCTCACGACTTCGACGTTTCTTTTGCCAGCAGCCGAATTTTACGTCGCCCCGCAAGGCGATGACGCGAGTCCGGGTAGCCACGAACATCCGTTCGCGACGTTGGAGCGTGCGCGGGATGCCGTGCGCGCACTCAGCGCGGCGAAGACGTATCCCGCCGAGGGCGTCACGGTTTGGATCCGAGGTGGTGTGTATCAACGCAATCATTCCTTCGATCTCGATGCGCGTGATTCCGGCCAACGCGGCGCGCCCGTCGTCTATGCCGCCAGGGCCGGAGAGACGGTGCGCCTCGTCGGCGGGCGCACGGTGCCGGCGTCGCGGTTTCGTCCGGTGGTGGACCGCGTTTTTTTAGATCGCGTCAGCAGTCGCGCCGCGCGACGGCACCTGTTGCAGGTGGATTTGAAAGCGTTGGGCATTACGGATTATGGCGAGCTGATTCCGGTGCATGCGGTGGACTTCGGTTCCAACACCCACTACGTGCCTGCGCCGCTGGAATTGTTCATCGACGGGAAAGCGGCGACGTTGGCCCGCTGGCCGAACCGCAATGACGCCGCGCCGATGCTGGGGTTGATCGAGAGCGCGGTGCAGGCCATGGTAAAAGATAACAAGGGCGGGGCGAAGGAGTATTCGACGATAATCTTAAAAGACGTGCCGACTAAACCTTGGGGAACCGAGGGGAACGGCGACTATCCCGCCTTGTTTCCGCAGCAGGCGATGTCGCATCTGAGCCAGTGGGGAGCTGTCGATGACGCCTATGTCGTCGGCGGTTTGGTCCGGGCCTACGCGCACACGAGTCGAAAAATCGGCGCGATCGACGCCAAGCTGGGGACCGTGACATTCACGACTCCGATCCAAGTCTGGCCGACCTACCACGACATGGCGAAGTGGTTCTATTTTTCCAATCTCCCGCAGGAACTCGATGTGCCGGGCGAGTATTATCTTGATCGAAAGACCGGCGTGCTGACGCTGTATCCGACTGCCGGATTCAACGAGCAGTCGGAGGTCGTGGTGTCGATGCTCAACGACGTACTCGTCGCGATGGAGGGTTGCTCCCACGTGCGGCTGCGTGGACTCACCTTGGAAGCCACGCGTACGAGCGCTGTCTACATCGAGCGTGGTGAGGACAACATCGTCGAGCGCTGCGTCATTCGAAACACCGGGATCGCAGGCGCACAGATCGGTTTCGGTTGGGACACCGGCTTGCCCGGTGAATGGGCAGCGCAAGTCTCGCGTGGCGTCGCCGCTCCGCCCGAAATCGTGGCCGCTGGCACCGGCAATCCGCTCCCGCGGCTCCCTGGCTCGTATCGTCATGTGCTCTGCACGGGGATGGAGCGCCTGCCGAATCGCCTCCCGGGCGCGACGGCATTGGATCGTCAAGGCGGGCGGGGCAACGGTCTCGATAGCTGCACAATCTACGGTACCGGAATCGGCGGAGTGATTCTCGGCGGCGGTGATCGCAAGACGCTGACGCCGGCGGGGAATTTTGTGCGCAATTGCGACATCTCCCGCACCGACCGCCGCGTGCATATGTATGCCGAGGCCGTGGTCGTGGACGGGTGCGGCAATCTCGTGGAAGGAAACTATCTCCACGATAACTACGGCGGGCTGCTCTACTTCCTCGGCAACGATCACCTCATCCAGTTCAACGAGATTTGTCGCGGCCTGACCGCGTCCAAGGACGGCGGAGTCGTCGAGACGCGGCAGAATCCGAGCATGCTCGGCAACCGGATTCGCTTTAATTATTTCCACCACAACGAGCGGGGCAGTCCCGACCACAACGCGCAGAACTGCACGATCTACCTCGATAACGGCACCCACGGCGTGGAAATCTTCGGCAACGTCTTTTTCCGCAACATTGGCCGCACCGTCGCACCGTGGAGTCGCGCGCAGATCGGCGTCACCGGGGGACACGACCACGTGATCGCCAACAATCTCTTCATCGACAATCCCGGAGTGAAGATCAACGACGGCGGCGATTTCGAGAAGACGCGGCAGACCTTCCAGGCGAGCGCGAACATGCTGGCGAAAGATGTCGATGTGACCGCGCCACCGTATTCGACCCGCTATCCCGCGTTCGCAAAAACCTACGTCGGAGTAGGGGTGAACAACGATCCGACCACGCCGCTCACCAATCGCGTTTTCAACAACGCCCTCATCGGCAACAACGAGGGCGTCGGTCCGAGCCGTTACCCCGATCAGGACTACCGTCACCACAACGTGGAGATCGACACCGATCCCGGCTTCGTCGACGAGGCCGCGGGCAACTTCGCTCTTCGCCCCGACTCGCGCGTGTTCAGGGAAATCCCCGGCTTCGAGCCGATCCCCTTCGAAAAAATGCAACGCGCCCACACCCTGCGATGAAACACCGCCGCGCGGTCCTGGTTATTCCGTTGATCGTTTCGCCTTCACTGGAAGCCGAAGACATCGCACTCCAAATAATCCGTGAGCGGATTGAGTGCTTTGATACGATCGTGGAGGCACTGGCGAAATTCATTGCCGAAGCGCGGCCCGTCGGCGGCAATGGAGCTACCCTCCCCCTCACCCTTCGGAATATCTGAGGCAAGGAAAGCTCCCTGAAACTCCGATTTCCCTATGTATATTCCCCGACTCCGTTCCCTCCTCCAACTGACGACGTTCGCTAGCGCGATGGTCTCAGTCGGAAGTGGCCATGGAGCGCAGCACGAATTCTTGGTCGAGACGCGCGCCGACCACCCCATCCTGCGCGGCCTCCCCGAAAAATGGCTGCACGCAAAGGAGGAGTTCTCTCACGGGCTCCGTGGCCCCGCGGAAAACGTCACCGTGCTCGCCTCCGCGCTCTCCGACAAAACCAACGAGCAAGAGCCGATGCTTATGGTGATTCCGTTCGGCCAAGGCCGCGTCTTCCACACGGCGCGTGGCCATGCGGTTGATGCGGTGAACGGTCTCGGTTTCCAAGTGACGTTCGCCCCCGGCGTCGAATGGTCTGCTACGGGCCACGTCACCCTGCCCTCGCCGCAGTCCGGCGAACGTTCCCCCATCAACGTGTCCGTGCGCACTGTATCCGCCCGCTGACGCATCTCCCGTCCACCCGAAAAAATCCCATGCGTTTACGCTCTTTCTCTTTCCTCGCCCTAGCCCTCGCCCTCGCTGGTGCGGCCCAGGCCGCCGAGCCCCCGCGCCTCCCGCCGATGCCATCGCCGCCGTATCTGCCCGCGAACGAGAGCCTGAAACTCTTCGAACTGCCGCCGGGCTATCACCTCGAACTGGTCTTGAGTGAACCGCTCATCGCGGAGCCCGTCGTCACTGCCTTCGATGGCAATGGCCGCATGTTTGTAGCCGAGATGCGTTCCTACATGAAAGATATCGACGCGACGGACGAGAAAGCCCCCGTCAGCCGCGTCTCGATGCACTGGTCGTCGCAAGGCAACGGCATCTTCGATCGCCACTCGGTGTTCATCGACCGCCTCATGTTGCCGCGCATCCTGCTCCCTTTGCGCGACAGCCTCCTCGTGCAAGAGACGGACACCAACGATATCTATGAATACCGCGACACCGACGGCGATGGCATCGCTGACGACAAGAAACTCTTCTACGCCGGAGGTCCGCGCCAAGGAAACCTCGAGCACCAGCCGAGCGGCCTCATCTGGTCCACCGACAACTGGCTCTATACGACCTACAATGCCTATCGTATCCGCTGGACTCCCACAGGCATCATCAAAGAACCCACCGCGCCCAACGGCGGCCAGTGGGGTCTGACGCAGGACGACTCCGGCAAGCCTTGGATCGTCAACGCGGGAGGCGAGCTCGGCCCGATCAATTTTCAGCAGCCGATCGTCTATGGTGCGTTCAAATTCCGCGACGAAGTCGCGCGCGACTACAAGGAGGTCTGGCCGCTCGTCCCGATTCCCGATGTGCAGGGCGGCACGAACCGCTTCCGCCCCGTCGAGAAAACCCTCAACCATATCACCGCCGCCTGTGGCGCCGACGTCTACCGCGGGGATCGCCTGCCTGCCGATCTCGCGGGTGATTTACTTTACTGCGAACCTGTTGGTCGACTCATCCGACGCACGAAAATCGACGTGAAGGATGGCCTCACCACGTTGCGCAACGCTTACGAAAAATCCGAGTTCATCCGATCCTCCGATCCGTATTTTCGCCCCGTCAACCTCGTCACCGGCCCCGACGGCACACTCTACATCACCGACATGTATCGCGGCATCATTCAGGAGGGCAACTGGACCAAAGCGGGCTCCTACCTCCGGACCGTGATCCAGCAATACTCCCTCGACAAGAACGTCGGCGGCGGCCGCATCTGGCGGCTCGTCCACGACAGCGCGAAGCCGGGCCCCGCGCCGCGCCTGCTCGACGAAACTCCCGCGCAACTCGTCACCCACTTGGCGCACCCGAACGGCTGGTGGCGCGACACCGCGCAAAAGCTCCTCGTCCTCGCGCAGGACAAATCCGTCGCGCCCGCACTCAAGGCGATGGCCCGCACCCACGCCAACCCGCTCGCTCGCGTGCACGCACTCTGGACGCTCGAGGGCCTCGGCGCCCTCGACGCCGATCTCGTCCGCGAAAAATTCAAGGACGCGAGCACGCCCGTGCGCGTCGCCGCCCTCCGCACCACCGAGTCGCTCGTCAAGCAGGGCGACCGCGAACTGCCCGCCGACGTTCTCGCGCTCGTGAAAGACGTTGATCCCGCCGTGGTGATCCAGGCGATGATGACTGCTGACCTGCTCAAACTGCCGGAGGCCAAGGCGCTCATCCAGAAGACCGCCGTCACCGGCTCGTCCGTCGCCATCAAGGAAATCGGCGCGCAGCTCCTCAACCCGCTCTCCTCGCAAATTGCCGCCGGCTACAGTGGCACCGAGAAAACTCGGCTGGAGCGGGGTAAGCAAATTTACATGGAGCTTTGCTTCGCCTGCCATGGCGTCGACGGCAAGGGCACGCCGACCGAGATCAAGGATATCACGCTGGCGCCCCCTCTCGCGGGTTCCGCGACGGCGCAGGGCCATCGTGACCTCACCGTAAGTGCCGTGCTCTTTGGCGTCGCCGGTCCGATTGAGGGGCGCAACTACGAGGCGGCCATGATCCCGATGGGCGCCAACGACGATGAGTGGATCGCAGCCGTCGTCTCCTACATTCGCACCGCTTTCAGCAACGGCGCCTCGACCGTCGATGCCAAGGACGTCGCTCGCGTCCGCGCCGCCAATCCCCGGCGCACCGATCCCTGGACGCTCGACACCCTCCGTCCGCTGCACGCCCAGCCGCTGTCGAATCGCGCCGCGTGGACATTCACCTCCAACCGCGCGCGCAAGACGGAACCCGTCACCGCCTCACCCGCGAAGGCGATCGCGACGACGACGGCGACCACGGCCAGCACGATTCCGCCGACTCCCGCGCCGATCATCTATGCCACCGGCTCAACCAAACTCCCGCTGACGGTTGAGAAAGGCCAGACCGCGAGCGCTTGGGTCCAAATCGAGCTCCCTGAGCCCGCCACCCTTTCGGAGGTTCGGCTCGGCAGTTCCAAGTCCCCGAACAACTACATCCGCGCATGCGACATTACACTCTCCGAGGACGGCACCCATTGGGGCAGTCCCGTCGTCAGCGGTAAGAGCGCCGCGCCGATCCTTGAGCTGAGTTTTCCACCCACCCGCGCAAAATTCGTCCGTATCACATCTTCGGATTCAAGCAAAAATTGGAGCTGGGCACTGGACAACGTGGTCCTCTTCACGCCGGCGATCTCTCCAAGCCAGAGCAGGACTAATCGTTGAAACCCGCCCGCACTCTCCTCCCGGTTCTTATGTGCGCGCCCCCCGTAGCGCTCCACGCTGACGAATCCGACCGAACACGGCTGGCGCAAGGGTCGCGGCCCTTGCTGCGCGCCGTGCCGGATTTCCAGAACTCAGTCGACCGCACGCCGCTGACGTCCTGGAGCCAGCCCTACACGAACGAGCAAAGAGTCGGCCGTAGCGCGAGCTGCTGTCACCTCCTGAACCTAGGCTACGATCACCACACGCAGTTAACAGGGGATCCCCGCCGGTTCACGTTCACCGGCCGTACCGGCGATCCGCAATGGCTGAAGCGCGACGACCGCGGGCGCTGGTCGGTGTGAGTACGCGTTCGAGCGCGGTCGTCATGGCGTTGAATCATTCTGCGCACGTGCTCGCGAGCGCCCGTGACTCGCTCGCTCAACGTCTCCTCATGGTCTGCAAGCATCGCATGCTCGTTCAAGCCGTGGCTGCGCTCAGGCAGGTGGTGGTCACGAGGCGAAAAAAACCGAAATGAAAACCCTGATCACCCGCGCTCTTGTAATCCTCATCGTGACTGGGTCCTGCGCGCTGCGTGGGGTTGAGGTGGCCCCGCAATGTTTCGATCTGCAGGGCAAGAGTCTGGAGGCCGGTGAGGCGAACCGGACGTATCGGGAGCAAGCCAACCTCACCGTTTATCTGCCCGCACCGGGCACAAACACGAGCACCGCGTTGGTCGTTTTTCCCGGCGGCGGTTATCGCGGCCATGACATCCGCCAACACGTCGAGGCAAACGCCGCCTACTTCGTGCCCAGGGGCATTGCGGTGATTGGGTTGAGATATCGGGTGGCTCAACCGGGCGTCGAAGTCACCGAAGCGACGGTGGCCAAGGCCTTGGCGGATGCAGAGCAGGCCTTGCGCCTCGTGCGCAATCGTGCGGCCGAGTGGCGCCTCGACCCGAAACGTATCGGCGTCCTGGGATTCTCGGCCGGATCTCATCTGGCCCTTACCCTCGCAGGCCATTTTGATCGCGGCGAACCTCAGTCGGAAGATCCGATCCTGCGGGAGAGCTGCCGGCCGGACTTCATTGTCGCGCTCTGCCCTTCTCCACGCGGGCAACAGGCGAGCGATTTCAAATTTAGCCGCCAATCGCCGCCCGTATTTATAGCGACCGCGAAAGATGATAAAGTCGCCCCGAGCGTATTCACCGTCGGCATTGCGGAGTCGCTGCGAACCTTGTCGGTGCCCGTGGAGGTGCACCTCTACCCCGCTGGCGGGCACAGGGCGTTTCATGCGGATCAGACCACCGCAGCGTCCCATTGGCCGGACCGGTTTCTTCCGTGGTTAAGATCTTTGAGATCTCCGGCCGCTCAAGCTGCGAGTACTCCAGTGCAGCTCAACACGTGGATCAAAACAGAGAGCGACCATCCGGACGCGATCTATGAACTCGGCGAGACCGCGGTGTTTCGCGTAACCCTGGCCGACCACGCTCCACGCTTGCCCGCCGAACTCTCGTGGACGCTGACGCTCGACGGGGCGACGGTTTTGGGAAAAGGCACCCTCTCGCTCAAGTCCGGCGCGGCCACAGTCCAGGGAACGCTCGACCAACCCGGCGTGCTGCAACTCAGGGTGACGCCGGTCGTCGTCGCAGACCAGGCAACACTCGGCTCCGGCATGGCCGCGGCCGCCTTCGCACCCGACCACATTGCGCCCACCACGAAACTCCCCGCTGACTTCGAGGAGTTCTGGAACGTGCAGAAAGCAGCGCTGGCGAAAATCCCCGTCGACGCGAAAATCAGTCCGGTTGCGCAGGAGAATCCCCACGTCGAACTCTTCGAGGTGAGTTTCGCGAACATCGACGGCCGCCGGTCGCACGGTTACCTCGCCAAGCCCAAGGGTGCCTCTTCGCTACCCATTATGATATCGCAGCCGGGCATGGGCGTGCACCCAAATGGCTTGAAGGAATCCCGCTGGGTCATCGGCAATGCGGTCCTGGGGTTTCTCGCGCTCGATATGAGCGCGCATGACATGCCCATGGAGCGAACATCCGAGGATGAAGCCCGGTGGAAAAAATACATGGGTTATCCGTATATCGGCAGCGACGACCGCATGACCTACTATTACCGGCAGGTCTTCACCGGCATGCTGCGTGGGATTGATTACATGACCTCGCGTCCCGATTGGAATCAACAGGCCGTCATCAGTTCGGGGGCCAGCCAAGGCGGCGGGCTCGCGCTGATCGCCGCCGCGCTCGATCCACGCATCACCGCCGTCGTGAGCGTCGCACCCGCGCTCGGCGAGCACACCGGCCCACTCCATGGCCGACCCGACGCCGCGCCCAGCAACCTCATCATGGGCCCGGACAAGAAGACGCCCGATCTCAAAATCATCGCCGCCACCGCCTACTACGACACCTGCAACTTCGCCCGTTTCGTGAAGGTGCCGGTGCTCATGAGCAGCGGCCTGATCGACACGGCCTGTCCGCCGATGACTGTTCTCTCCATCTACAACACGCTCACCTGTCCGAAGCAGATCGATCTCGTTCCGCTCTTGGGCCACAATCGCAGCCGCTGGTTTGATAGCCTGCGGAACCGTTTTCTCGTCGAGCAGGCCGGCATCCCCGATCCCGCGACGAAACCGACCACCGCGATCAACATGGGAGCTCCGATCCACCAATGAACCTCCGTCGCTACCTCCTCGCCGCGCTGACACTCTTCCCGTTCGTCGCTCTCCACGCCGCCGAGCCGTTTCCTCACGAGAAGATCGATTACCCGGCCTTTGCGCTGCGCTCGGTGCCGATTGGCCATGGAAACGCGTTCGTGCTTTGCCCGGAGAAGCCCGCCGCCGGAAAGCCGTGGGTGTTGGCCCCCTCGTTTTACGACGTGCGGAATCCGGCGGTGGCGAACATGACCCGCACCCAGCTCACATTGGTCCGGCGCGGATTCCATGTGGTTTGCGCCAGTCCCAGTGTCGTTCTCGGCGCGCCCGATCCGCAGGGCGTTTGGGATTCCGTCTATCGGGAGATGACCGGGAAATACGGCCTGTCCCAACACGTCGCGCTGATGGGAGTGAGCCGCGAAGGTTTGCCCATGGCCCGCTGGGCTGCCGCGAATCCGGGAAAGGTATCGTGCCTCTATTTGGACAAGGCCGTGTGCGATTTCAAAAGCTGGCCGGGCGGCAAACTCGGTTTCGGCAAAGGCAGCCCAAAGGACTGGCAGAGTCTTCTCGAGGTCTATCGTTTCGCCTCCGAGGCGGAGGCCCTGGCATTCACGCAAAACCCCGTCGATCTCGCGCCGAAACTCGCCGCCGACAACGTCGCGATCATCTACCTCACCGGCGCGAAAGACGACGTGGTGCCTTACGCGGAAAACGGCGCGCGCATGAAAGCGCACTACGATACACTCGGCGGGACGTTCACCGTGATCCGGCGCGAAGCCGAAGGGCATCACCCGCACGGCTTGGACGATCCGACGCCCGTGGTTGATTTCATCGCGAGCCACTCGCGCTGATCAACGGTGCGATCCGCGAAGTTGTGCCGCGGCGCGGCACGCGCCGCCCCGCGGGCACACTTTCCGCAAACGCACTTGAGTCCAGCAGCGCGCGCCTGCATGCGTCTCCCCGTGGATTCGCCCCGTCCCGATCACTCCGCCTGGTTCACCGCTGAACTGTACCCGCATGAGGCATTGCTGCGCGGGTGGTTGCGGGCGCGGTTTCCTGCGCTGCCGGATCTCGACGACATCGTGCAGGAGACTTTCGCCCGCGTGTTGCGGGCATCCATACAGCCCGAGGACATGCGAGGCGAGATTCGGGCAACGCAACGCAGGCCGGATCAGCCAGCGCGTCATGCTAATCACGCGCGGCAACTGGGCGGGCCGCTGGTCGTCGGTCCACCCGCGCCACTCGTCGCGCGTGGCCAAACACAGCGTGGCCAAATACCGGGCGGCGCTGGTGCGCGCAGCCTGGAGGCTCGAACGGCAGGGCAGATTTGGTTGGGACTTCCTGCCATCCTATAGCCCCGATTTAAACCCGATCGAGTGCGTCTGGAAACGAACCCGGCGAAACGGTCTCCACAATGCCTACTTCCCACGATTGGCCTTGGTTGCAGAATCGGTCGAAAAACAATTCGCCCGCTGGTCGGAACCGAATGCAGAACTTACTCATCTTTGCCCGCGATGACGCGCAATCAATGATGGCGGTAAGTATAGCTGGGACGCTTACATTCGAGGCAACTTCAGATACCAGACACGGAACACGGTCCCACTGAGCAGGAAATCTGATTTTTGACGCCGCCGGGGCGCCTCACAACAGCGCGAGCTCTTTTTTGTTTTGGAAAATCACTCGCACGCCCGATTCACCGAAAAACTGTTTGCAGCTTTCGGTCATTTTCTGGGTCACATTATCCACGTCCAAATCCGTCATCGGCTTCCAGGCAGGTTCCAATTCCGCCGCTTTCCCGAGCTTGGCAGTAAGGACGCTCAATTCTTTGCGGTTTTCCTCAAAGCGCACTTCTAAGGCGCGCATCACTTCCTGCGCCTTACGCAGCCGCTGGCTGACCGCCAAAAAACCCTCTTCCTTAAAAGCGCTCACTTTCCGTTTCAGCTCTTCAGCAAACGCCGCAAAGGCCACGCCGCTGGCCAGCCACGACAAGAGCCCCCAGATTACGAGGATAAATCCCAGCAGGCCGACGGCGGCCGCGATGACCAGGGAAACGTTGATAAAAACCATCCCCAACAGCGCGACTCCCAAAGCGATCGCTGAGCCTTTCTGCGCCTTGCGCGTCCGCAAAAACGCTTCGACGCATGCGCTCTCTTTTTCGGCCTCGGCGAATTCTTCGCGGGCTTCTTCGATTTTCTTTTCGATCCCCATAGCCCGCGATTCCAGTCCGGCTTTCTCTCGGCGCAATTTCACAAATTCACCGAGAGCGTAAATGCGCTCGGGATAATGAAACGTGTCCGTCAAAGTCCGCATACTGTCTTCGCCGAGATTCAGCCGAAGATAATCAAACGTGGATTGATATTCACGAATGAGTTGAGCGTGCCGGTTCTTATCGTCACGCAAGGCCAACATTCGGGGATCGAGTCCCTCGAGTCTGAGGGCGTTATCGACGAGCATCCGGGCCCGAATCGCTGGGCTGCCGGGCGCCTCGTCGCTCAAGCCTTTCAGTCGGGAGGACAGCTCCCATAGCAGGTTGCGCGAGCGGCGCAGTTGTATTTCAGCCCGCTCCTTCGCATCGGCGGCTGCGGTGGCGTCAGGCCCAGTAGCTTTGCCGGCATCAGCTTGAAATACCTGCCACACTTCGGTGGAAGTCGCGGCCAGCTGCGTGAGCTGTTTGAGACTGATCATCGCAGCGACGTTTAACGCGCGCCCGTCGTGTACCGACAATCGATCTCCACGATTTTGCCGCATTCACACGTCACGATCAATGTTGTGATCACGTCACCCTCGCGGACGCATTGGACCGAAGAGGCCCCGGCTTTCGGCGCAGCAGCGCTGGGCGGCGCGCACGCGGAGGCCAAGAGCGATAGGCCCGAGGGCGCTTCGACCTCGACGGGATTCGGCGAATCCAAAACGGCAACGCCCGTTCGGCCAGATAGAAAGGACTTCATGGTTTTACTTTTTCGACCGGTTTTTCCGGCGCGGGGTCACCGAGTTTTCGGTTACCGACAGAGAGTTTAATTTCTACGCGGTGGTCGTTTTCGGGATCGTTCTTGTCGGCCTTGGCCGGGCGGGTGTCGCCAAAGGACGCCACCCGTTCGAATTGTTCGCCGGCGACGGCGACATTCGCCATGAGCCGGCGGACATTGTTGGCGCGATCGCCCGAGAGTTCCCACGCCGAGTAAGCCGGGGATAACATTTTTAAACCACTGCGGGAGTGACCTTCGATGGACACGCGGAAAGCGTGGCGATCGACCAGCCAGGCAAGATTTTGAAAAACGAAATCCCCCCACTGCGAGAGTTCGGCGGAGGCTTCACCTTGGAAGAGCGGTTTGCGGGGCCGATCATAGAGCGTAATCAACACGCCGTCGTTGGAAACGACCACATCAACCGGCCGGTTGGGATCCTCCGATTTCACGTTGATCATACCGTAAAAGCCCATCGCGATAGCGTTGAGATTTTTTTGTTCGGCCGCGGCAGCTTTGGCCGCGTTTTCCTTGATAGTTTTGGCGTTTATGTCACGCACGGCCGCCTCTTTGGCCTGGTCTTTGAGTACGCCGGTGGTCCAGGGCATTCGGATTTTGGGCGGTTCCCTAAAATACTTAGCAACCCCCTCCAATAATTCAGGCTTCAGGCTCATGAGCCACATACACAAAAAGAACGCCATCATCGCGGTCATAAAGTCCGCAAAGGCCACCTTCCACGCTCCACCGCTTCCAGCCATGATATTTAAGGGCGTTGAGGTTGGTTATTTAGCCGCGGCACCGCCACGCAGGGCGGCTTCCAAGGCTTCCGCCGAGGGTTGCACGGAGTGATCCAGCGAGCGGCGCGCCAACTCGGCCGCGGTCAACGGCGCCATGCCTTTGGCAAAAGCCACCACCGCGATTTTGGTGCAACGCAGGTATTGGATATAACCTTCGTTCAAACCCCGGATACTACTGGCTAAAGGATTGGCAAAACCATAAGCGGCGAACACTCCCAACATCGTTCCGGAAAGAGCTGCGGCCACCTTTTCTCCGACCACAGCAGGTCCATCATTAATTGCTCCCATCGTATGAATGATGCCCATAACCGCTGCCACAATACCGATACCCGGCAAAGAGTCCCCCGCAAAATTCAAAACATGAGCCGAGTGCTCCGCCTCACGGGTTTTAGTCTCAATATCCATATCAATCACACCCTCAAGCTGATCTGGCTTGATTCGTCCGTCGACCAGAGGCTTTAGACTATCGACGATAAAAGCGAGACGGTCCGGGGAGGCCAGCACGGTAGGATATTTACGGAAAATAGAGCTCTGGGTCGGAGCAGAAACATGCTCTTCCAATGCAAGCAATCCACTTTTGCGACCGGCCTGGAACAGCTCATAGAGTGCCCCGATCAACTCGAAGTAATGAGTCTTGCCGATCGTTTTACCCGTCATGACTTGGATGATCTTGCTCAGCGTGTCCTTCAAAACATGCAGCGGAGTCGCGATTAAGACCGCACCTAAAGTAATCCCGAAAATGGCGACGAGCTCGGCGGGATGGAGCAAATGCATGACCATTCCTATCTCCCAGCTATGCCCCATGATGAACGAAATCACCGTACAGCTCAATACCACTGCGAGTCCTATAATAATAAGCATATAAAATCCTATTTATTTTGATTACGTTCGATAAAGCTACGCAGCGCTAGGATCGCCTGCGTGTGGATCTGACTAATCCGGGCCTCCGTCAAATCCATCGCCTCGGCTATTTCAGCGAGCCGCAGTCCTTCAAAATGGTACAACGCCAGCACTTTTCGCTGCGTCTCGGGCAACATCTCAATGCGGTCGGCCACTAAACGCCACAATTCAGCCCGCTCTAAGCCCGCAGAGGCCGGTTCCAGATTTTCGTCGGCGATCGTCTCGTGCAGCTTGAATCCGTCCCCGTCTTCATACGCCGACGCATCGATGTTGATAAAGGTGACCGGGCTGGATTCCAGCAGCCACGCTTCGTACTCAGCGGGTGTCAGCTGCAATTGACGCTGGATCTCTTCTGCCGTCGCCGCGCGTTGGTGCTTCTGCTCCAACTCAGCGATCGCATCCTTTAATTTACGCGCCTTGGCCCGGGTCCGACGGGGACACCAATCCAAGCGCCTCAATTCATCAAGAATCGCTCCGCGGATTCTAGTATACGCATACCCAGCAAAGGTCCGGCCCTCTTGCGGGACGTACCGCTGCGACGCCGCGATCAAACCCATCACCCCCATCGAATGGAGGTCATCAGCATCAATGTGCGGGGGCAGGCTCATCTTGATCCGACCGACGACCTGACGCACCAATGGCAGGTGCTCCTCGATTAAGGCCATCGAAGCACCGGTCGTCTGTTGGTAGGCCTTGTACGCCATCGGCGAAATCGGTGGCGGAGGCGTATCGGATGAAAGAGGAGGTTCCATGGTTTTACCCTCGGTTAATCAACACGTTCATTTCTTAGCTTTGGCGACCACAGTTTCACCTTTTTTTTGACGATTGGCCTTGGAGGCGGCCTCGGCCGCCGCGCGTTTTACGGCGACGGTGATCCGCATCGCACCCAAAACATGATTCCAAAACCAATGACCCGCGAGTCCGCCCACTACGGCGGCGATACAAGCATCCCGCACGACCAACGCGATAGTCCGATCAGCCCAAAGGCCGGCCAAAAAGACCATCGTGAAGAAAACAAAACCGAACACCAAAAATATGTAGCGCATACGAATCAGCTCTTGCCCAAGGTTTTTTTGGCGAGGAAATCGAGCGGATCGACGCCAATGGGGCCAAGCAAGTTGCCGTCATGCGAGAAGAAAAGGGGACGCATTTCTCCCTCGAGCAAAATTTCCCAAAGTTTACCCACATCTTTAGCCTCGTCCAGGTGCGTGAGCACCACGTGGGTAGCCCCGAGCGAACGGCCCGATCTCAAACCAGCACGCAGGCTTTCGATTTCATACGCGGCATTCAACACGAGCACCCGCGTCTCGATCGCTTGTTGCCTCAACAAATCAGCCAACTGCGGCGTTTCGTCGCCCGCGGCCGCGCCGAAGCAAGGCACATCCCAGTAAACGCGCGCGTCCTCATCACTTACCCGCTGATCCGGCGTATAGTGAGTCAGCCCCACACCCACCGCATCGCAAAATACTTCCAACTCGAGACAGGGATTGGGCCGGCTAAATTCCACATGGCACACGCGGCACTTGGTGCCCTGCTGAAACACTTCCCACGTCAGCCATTGCCCGAGCGCCAACGATTTGTCAGCCTGCGAACTACCGATAAAAACCACCCGCTGACTGAGCGGCGCCGCCGGAAATGCTCCCACCAATTGCCGTAATTCGCGCACAAATTCCGCCAGCGCATCACCCAAAGGCTTCTCGACGGAGATCGACCAACGCCGCTCCGTTTCCACGCGCCACAGCAGCGCTTCGGAAAATCCCGCCGCCTTCAGCGCAGCCCGCAAATCCACGGGCCGGCTCCCTCGAGCCAACCCAGCCGCATACGTCGCACTCAACACCCCCGGCACCGGAGGCGCTAGCGCCACCTCCCTCGCCGATTCGGGCGCCGCGAGCTCAGCGATGACTTCCAGTTTAGCTCCGCTGAAAATACGTTGGAGAAAGCTCTGACGCAGGGGCCGCACCGAGAGCACGCGCGCCTCGGGCCCCAACTGCGATTTGAGCACCGCAAGCGCCTCGTTTACGGAGCGTACGATGAACCGGTAGGTGCCCGGCGTGGGAGATTTGAGAGCAGATGAAGCCATGGGATTAAGCCGCCGCACGGGCCGTTTCAACCGGCGCCGAGATTATCCCGGCATTCTCGATCTGGTAAGTCCCCGGTATTTCTTGGAAAGACACGACCGAGAGCCGCGGGAACGTCGGCTCCAGGAAACGCCGCAACGCCAACCGCAACTCGGCGCCCACCGCGATGCACGGCGCGCTGCCGCCGGCGGCGAATTCCGTCTGCTTGGCGTTGATCCCTTGGAGTAAATGCGCGCTCAACGCCGGATCGAGTGCCAGACCGTAGTCAGCCGCCGTCCGATGGATTTTGGCGACCAGCTCTTTTTCGAGGCGCAAATCGAGCGTCAATGCCCGCACCGTACCCGGAGCCGACTCCAGCAACGGCACAAAATAAGGCCCCAGCCGGCGCCGCACCAATTCGCTCAAATCGTCAGGATTCTTCGTCAAGACCGCGTAATCGGCGATCCCTTCCAAGATCAACGGCAGATTGAGAATCGGTACATTTTCACGGAGCAAATTTTGCAACACACGCTGGATGATACCGAGATTGACCAAGTCCGGCAACAACTCGCTGACGAGCGCCGGATGCGATTGCTTCACATGATCGATCAACGACTGCACATCTTGCCGGCCGAGTAAGACATGGGCGTTCGACTTCAAAATTTCGGAGAGATGCGTGACGATGATCGAGGCGCAATCCACCACCGAGTAACCGTTGATTTCCGCATTCTTCTTTTCGGCTTCTTCAATCCACACCGCCGCCAGCCCGAAGACCGGCTCCTGACACGCGACACCCCGCAATTGTACGCGACTGCCCGATACATTCATCGCCATCCAGCGACCCATCATGAGCGAACCACGCCCCACGATCCGGCCACGCAAAAGAAAACGGTACTCGCCACTCGCAAGCTCTAGATTGTCGCGCACCGCCACCTGCGGCACGATGACACCCAATTCGCGGGCTAAGGTTTTGCGCACGCCGGTGATGCGCGCGGGTAAGTCGCCACCTTGCTTCTGATCCGCTAAACCCACCAGGCCGAAGCCCACTTCCACCGCAAACACATCGACGTCGATCAAGCGACGCACTTCCTCCACCGAGCCACTCTTGGGCGGCGCGGCTTCTTTATCCTTGGCCTTCTCAGCGGCGGTCTTGGCGACCGGTTCCACCTCAGGCGCGACCTCCGGAAGTTTATAGCCAATATAGAGAAAAAATCCGCCCATCAAACCGAGCGGCAAGAGGGGCAACCCCGGCATGAAGCCCATGAGTAACATCACCGCGCCGACCATCTTCAACGCAACCGGATATCGCACCAGTTGGCCGCCGACCTGTTGACCCAGGTCGCCGTTATCCGCCGCCCGGGTGACCAGCAAACCCGCAGCCACCGAAATCACCAGCGCTGGAATTTGCGTCACCAGACCATCACCGATCGACAGCAACGTGAATTTTTGCAGCGACTCCATCAGCGACAAATCCATCTGCAACACACCGATCATGAAGCCACCCAAAATATTCACCAAGGTGATCAAAATACCCGCGATCGCTTCACCACGCACAAACTTCGACGAACCGTCCATCGCGCCGTAAAAATCCGCTTCCCGTTGCACTTTGAGCCGCCGAGCCGTGGCCGTAGACTCATCAATCGTCCCCGCGTTCAGCTCTGCATCGATCGCCATCTGTTTACCCGGCAACGCATCCAAGGTAAACCGCGCCGACACTTCTGCGATCCGGCCCGCGCCCTTGGTAATGACGACAAAGTTAATCACGACCAAAATCACGAATACCACGAAGCCGACCACGTAATTACCCTGAATCACGATCTTGCCGAACGCATCGATGATGTGGCCAGCTTCACCCCTCGTCAGCACCAAGCGCGTCGAACAGATGTTCAGAGCCAAGCGGAAAAGCGTCAGGCCCAACAACACGGTCGGAAACGCCGAAAATTCTACCGGTTGGCGCACGTAAATCACCACCAGCATGATCAACAACGACGAAGCGATGCTGAGCGCCAGCAGCATATCCATCACCACGAACGGCACCGGCAGCACCAAGAGCATGATCGTGCCAAACAACCCGGCCGTGAAGATAAGATCGGCCCGGCCTAAAAGTTGGCGGGAAAACGTCGTTGCGGAAACGGGAACAACAGCAGCCATGAAAATTAGCTAGAAAGCGCCGCCGCACGCCGGCTAGGCAGAGTGAAATAATAGTAACGGTAAGTCCGGTAAACGAACGCGAGGATCTCGGCCACCGCCTCAAACATATCCTGCGGAATCGGCTCCCCGACTTTCCCCGTCGCATACAGCAAGCGTGCGACTGGACGGTTTTCCACGATCGGCACCCCGTGTAGCGCGCCCAATTCCTTGATTCGCAGCGCGTGACGATTTTCGCCCTTCGCCACGATCACCGGCGCCGCATCCGATCCCCGCTCGTAGCGCAGCGCCACCGCAAAGTGCGTCGGATTAGCCACAATCACATCCGCGGTCGGGACCGCGTCCATCATCTGCTTCTGCAAGAGTCGACGAGCGAATCGGCGCATCGCTGCTTTCACCAGCGGATTGCCATCCGATTGCTTGTGCTCGTCTTTGACCTCCTGCCGCGACATCATCAGCTCCTGGTTCGATTTATAAAGTTCGTACGCGTAACTAATGGCTGCGATCACCGCGATTGCGCCCAGAAATCTCCACATGAGCGACATCGCGCTGGTGTGCAGAAAATTCGCGAGGTACAAAAGCTCCACGGGGGCGGAGAAAATCACATCACTGAAAATCTTGCTGGTCGCCGCCGCCAGGCACGCGAATACCGCGATCACCTTTAATAGATCAAGCGAAGCGGTTACCCAGATTTTTCCTGAGAAAATGCGACCCAGGCCGGCAATCGGATTAAAACGCTCGAAATTGGGCTGCATCGCTTCCGGGGTCAGTTGAAAACCGCTTTGCACCCCGCCAGCCAAAATCGCCGCCAAGGCCGTGGCCAAGACCACCGGCAACGCAATCGAGACAAAGGTCGTCATTGCCAATTCCGCCACCGCCGGGACTTCCTCGCCCTGCACCCGCAGTTCGCCCAAACGACCAAAAATCACCACGGCCAACCGCATCATCTTATCGGACGCCTCGCGGGCCGCCAAACCGAAGGTAAATAACGCCGCCCCCAACGTGAACACCAAGGTCAACTCCGGCGCGCGCGCGAACTGCCCCTTCGAATGGGCTTCGGAAAGCCGCTTCGCGGAGGGTGCCTCGGTTTTTGAATCTTGATCTTCAGCGCTCAATACCACCCATTAAGCAAGTTAGACGCCAGCCAGAAACTAATATTATAAATACATGATTAACATATATTTATAGAATTCTTAATCAAACAACACTTGGGTTTTTAGCCGTTCTGCAGCGGCATTTTTTTCCTAAAACTCAAGGCCCAGCCGAACGCAGACTGACTTCCAGCATATCCCAAGGCAGCGCCTGCCACAACGGATCCAAATTGCGCAACAACAGCGCGCCAAAGCCCGAAAGCAGCAACAATCCCGCCCACAGCCGGACCGAAACACTGGCAATGAATACGTTCATCCGCGGAACCGCTTTGCCCAAAATACTAAAGGCTAAATTGATGATAAAACTTAACGCAATAAACGGAGCCGCAATCCGCAGCCCCACCGCCAAAATATCAGCCGTCACTTTGATCAACCGTTCCAGCGCCACCGCGGTGACGGTATACGTGCCCAACGGCGAAAACTCAAAACTACGGGCAAATGCCGCCAACATATCCTGGTGCACACCCATCCCAAAAAACAATACGCCCGCAAACGCGGTGATCAAAGCCGGCAAGGGCTCCTGCGCCGGCACGGGCACATCGAAACCCGGCGGTGAGTTCAATCCGATTTCATTAGCAATCAATCGCCCCGCCAGCGCCGTGATCGAAAGCGCTGCCCGTACCACCAACCCCATCGCAAAACCCAGCAACACTTCACTCACCGCCGCCATCGCCAACCGGATCCAGTCCGCATCACGTAACGCCACAGGCAACGGCACCACCCCGACCAGCAAAACCGCCAACATCATACTGAGCGCCACCCGAATACGAACGGGCAACGTGCCTCCTCCCGGCGTGGGCAACGCGGCAATCACGCCCAACGAGCGCAAGCCAATCAAAACCCATGCAATCAACCAGAGGAGCATGGCTTCATCCCGCCGCTTTAATTGCCTAAACTAGCCATCCGCCCAAAACAGCTAATCGTAAATTCTCCCAGCACTCGAACCAACCACGGCGCCAACAGCACAAACATCAGTCCGCCCGCGACCAGCTTAGGCCCAAACGTCAAGGTCTGCTCCTGGATACTCGTCGCCGATTGAAAAATACTCGTGATCAAGCCGACCACTAACATCGCGATTAAAAACGGACTGCACACGAGCAACGAGAAGATGATCACTTCCTTCAAAATATCGATCGCTGCTTCGGGAGTCATGGGCGTTTAAACATTAAAGCTCTCCACCAAGCTCTTCACCACCAGTTGCCAGCCATCCACCAAGACAAAGAGCAGCAATTTAAACGGCAGCGCCACCACGGCAGGTGGCATCATCATCATGCCGAGCGACATTAAGATCGTCGAGACCAGCAGATCGATCACGAGAAACGGCAAGAAGAGGAAAAAACCCATTTGGAAGGCGGTCTGTAATTCGCTAATCACAAACGCAGGCACGATGACGCGCAGCGGCAAATCTTGAACCTTCGTCGGCGCAAACCGTCCAAGCTTGAGGAAAAATTCGATATCCCGCGTGCGCGTCTGCTTCAGCATGAAACCTTTGATCGGTTCACCGGCTGCTTCCAAGGCGGCCCCGGAAGCCAAATTCCCCGACAAATAAGGCTGCAAGGCCTCCGTATTCACCCGTTCGAAGGTCGGGCCCATGACGAATAAGGTAAGAAACAGCGCGAGACCGGTAATAATTTGATTCGAAGGCGCATTCGGGAGCCCTATGGCCGTCCGGAGAAACCCCAGTACGATGACAATACGCGTGAAACTTGTCATCAACATCACGAGCGTGGGCGCCAGTGAAAGCAGCGTCATCACGACGACGATTTGCAAACCCACGCTGATCTCGCCGGGTTTTTCTGCGCCTTCGAGATTCACCGCCAATTTCCACGGAGCCGGCGTCGCCGCGGGCGCGCCATTGCCCGGAGCCGCCGGTGGCGTCTGGGCATGCAGCAAACCTTGGGTAAACACCAAGGTCGTGAACAAAAATAAAATCGGTAATCGCAGGCGCCGGAGCCAAATCAGATTCATGGCGTAGGTTCCGAGGGTGGCACTTCCGAAACCAGATCGATGCGACCTTGGCTGACGCCGATGAGAAACGACCGACCACGACAGGAAGTAAGCACTAGGTATTGCCGATTACCAAGGGGCCGCGTTTCTTCGATCGAAATTTCTGCGCCTTGGTTTTTAAGCGACCGGCCGTTGCCTTTGGCGCGAAACCAGAGCCAAGCACCGCCACCGAGGCAGAGGACGACAAACACGATGTAACCGATCGAAGGTGAATCCGCAGGACGCGCAGCGCTTTGCTCGATCGGTTGCGGATAAATGACCGTATCGGCGGACCGAGGCGCGGCCGGGGCCGCCCCCCACAGTAAGCCGCCGGAAAAGACTAGGCCCAGAGCCCAAAGGGCCAGGCGACGCGGACGGTGAATCAACAGGGTGAGCGTGGGGCGACTCATTTGGCGCGGCCCACGAATTCGGTGACACGAATACCAAAACTGTCGCCAACGAGTACGACTTCGCCCCGAGCGACCAGTTTCTGATTCACGTGCAGCGACACGGGCTCATTGGCTTTTTGCGCCAACTGCAAAATGGTGCCGGGCGCGAGAGCGAGCACCTCGCGCATGGGCAGTTCGCAGGAGCCTAGCTGCACGGTGACGTTCACCTTGATGTCTAAAACGAGGTCGAGAGATTTGTTTTCCATGGTGGGTAAGGTGAACAGCTAGCGAGTGGCCGCGGTGATGGAGACGGCGATACGTTCACCCTCAATGCCAATAGTGCCGATAAATTTTTCTTCGGAGCCGACAACGATCGCAGTCTGCTCCAAGATACTCATGGGCAGCGGCAAGACAGCGCCGATCTCGAGATTGGCAAGTTCGGCGAGCGTGAGGGTGAAGGCGTCCCAATGAGCGGTGATCGGCACCAACACATCTTCAAAAGCGGGATGCCAGTGGGGTTCACGCGCGACGGGTTTGTCGGGCTGCATTTTTTCCTGGCGAAATTGGAAGGAGCGCAGGAGCGGCTCGACCATGACTTCGGGCACACACAAGGAGAGCGGTCCCGTAGCGCCACCGAGAGTCATCTCAATGCTGAGATGCACAAAGGACGCAGTCTTGGAGGAGCTCTGCATGAAGCCCGAAAAGCGCTGACCACCGAGGATGGCAGGTTGGAGAGCTTGTTCATAGCCCCATTGGTTGAACCATTCTTCGAGGACTTGGATCATCATGTCGTCGAGCAAAGCACACTCAATTTCGGTAAGTTCACGCTCGACGGTCTGGGCCACACCGGGACCACCCAGAAGACGGTCCACCACGGTAGAGGCCAAAGAGGAGGGTAACGTCATCTGCCCCAAGCCGCGCAGGGGCTCGGCCTTAAAGGTGCAATTGTAAGAACGTTCAGAAATTTGACCGCGAAATTCGGCGAAGGTGGTCTCGGAAAAGCCGACTTTGCCGAGGACGCACTCGAGCTTCAAAACCAAGGATAAGCGCGTCGCCAGTTGGCGGGCGAATTGGGCTTGTAACTCGCGCAGCTGCGCCAGTTGCCCCGCCGTCAACATGACGGGGTTCCGGAAATCATAGGCGCGCACCGCCGGGAAAAGCTCAGCGGCGACGCGATTACCGAGGGGATCGAGATGGATCGCAGGCCCCGCCGGCTCAGTCTGGGGTTCGGCCGTCATCACTGCACCACAAAGTCAGAGAAAAAGACCTGCTCCACCAGAGGCGCTTTGAGCAGATCGTTGAATGCGGCCACCAGACGGCCACGTACCACCGCCTTGCCGCTGGGCTCGTTAAGCTCAGGCATCGAGAGGCCGGAGAGAATCGTCAGAGTGGTATCGACCAACTCGGCGTGTTTTGCGTCGATTTTTTTATTAGCCGCGTCGTTTTTGCCGACGACATTAAAGGTGACCTTCAGGTAGCGGGTACCCTGCGTACCAGCGATATTAACGGTGAGATTTTCGAATTTGGGGCGCACTTCTGGTTTTTCTTTACCGCCCGCCTCGCCCTTCGGTGCGGCCTGGGCACCGGCACCGGCGTCGGCTTGATGCCCCGCTCCCACTTCCGTGCCATCACGATTGCTGGCTTGGGCCATGATGGTGGTGAGCTCACTCTTGATATTGTCAGTGAGCTTAGGGATGACCGCAAAACTAACCACCACCCATGAAAGCACGGGGGCGAGCACCACCGCGATAATCGTCGGGAGCATGCCACCGGCAGATTTGCCCGCGGCAGAGGCCGGTTTTTCGGCTGATTTATCGGGAGCGGAGTCAGACATGGGAGAGGAAAATTTAAATCTTAGCGCTTAAGATTGACGGTGTCTTCGACCATTGAGTCGGACACGGTTACGATGCGAGAGGAAGCCTGAAGACTGCGTTGGGCATTGATGAGGGACGCGAATTCGCCGGTCAGGTCGACGTTGGAGAGTTCGAGCGTCTCCGGTTCGATCGTGCCGTTGCCCACGCCACCCGGGAGGTTGCCTGTGGCGGTGAGCGCCACACCGCCGACGGGCGCGGCATTTTTAAGATTGGTGTACATGTTGGCCCCGTCCAGTTTGAGCGCGGTCGGATTCGAGAAGCGCTGCAGGAGGACGCGGTTGGTCACGGCGGTGGTCCCATTCGAGTAGGTTTCCGTGAAATTACCTTTCTTATCAAAAGCGAAGCTGAGCAATTCTGCACCGGCGGGCGGGGTCTGGCTGACGCGAATACTGCCGATGGCCGCGGGCGCGGTACCAACGGCACCACCGGTCAAACCCTGCACCTGATAGCCACTGCTGTTAACCAAATACCCCTCTTCATCGAGGTGGAAATCACCGGCACGCGTGGCAAACTCGGCGTTGTCGTCGGTCTTCAGTAAACGGAAAAAACCCTCGCCCGAAACGGCGAGATCGGTCTTTACGCCGGTAATTGAAAGCGAGCCTTGCGAGGTTCTAATCGAATCATCCATCAACGCCGAAAACGAAACGGTCGCGGATTTGTAGCCGGTGGTGTTTGCGTTGGCGATGTTGGCGCTGATGGTTTCGACACCCTTGGAGAAGGCCTTCATGGCAGTGACGCCGGTATGGATTGAGCTTGAGACAGGCATAAGTGTTAGGTTTTGAGGTTGTGTTTAAAAATGAAGTTTAGGCAGGAACGTTGGCGGGAAGAGCCTGGGCTGAGGTGGGGGCGACGCGGGTGACGGAATCAAACGAGAAGAGCGACGCGCCCATGCGCAACTGTAGCCCGGTGGCTGAATTCTCCACGGCATCAACAATGCCCTTGGTTTCTGCACCGGTATAATCTCTCACGGTGACTTCACGGCCGATCATGCTGCTGGCCGCCATCATCTTGTTGGCGTCACCCATGCCCTTCAAGGAAGTGATCATCTGGCTGGATTGCTCGAGGCCGGTGAATTGGGCCATGGTGGTGACAAACGAGTTGTCATCCATCGGCTTCATCGGGTCCTGATTTTTTAACTGCATGGTGAGCAGCTTCAAAAAATCCTGCTGGGTCATCGATTGCTTGGTCGTGCGAGTAGCGGTGGGAGCGGCGGCCGGAGCAGCCGCCGCGGGAGCGGGCGTAGTGGAGATGATAGGCATGGTCAGGCGAAGATTTGTAAACGGTGATTGGCGGCGAGAACGGGAGCCGCGACGGGAGCGACGGGGACAACCGGAAGGGAGGGTGTGCGCCCCACCCGCGCAGCGGGCTCGGCTTTGGAATACATGTTTTGCCGGGCATCCGCATCGGCTTGCGCCCCATTTTGGCCTCGGCCGGACGTATCCGGTGAACCCTGCCACTGAAACGAGGAAGAAAAATGACTCGAGCGATCCGATCGATCGAACGCCGCCTGCAACGATTCACGCAAAGAAGCCGAATCCGTACTCAAGACCGTTTCCACGTGGTCGGCACGACGCACCACTTCGACGCGGAGTTTACCGTGACCGGTGACATCGAGATCCACCACGCAGCGTTGCTGGCCGGAAATCCGCACCTGCTCAGTGATCGCCGCGACTTCATCAACGACCTGCACCAAGTTCACGCGCGTCACCGCTTCGGCTGCTGGGGCATCCGAGGGGCTCGCGGCCGAGAAATCGAGAAGAGGACTGGACATGTTCGAATTGCTGATAGCAATCGATGGGCCAACTACCGCATCTGATTTCCTAAATAGTTGATTACTATCTTTTTCTATATTATTAAAAATAGCTGAAACCATGCGCTCATCTCCGTTAGCGCTGACGCCGGAGGGCAGAGCGGCAGTTTTTTCTGCTGTTAACGAGCGCGGCAGCGGAGCCGCGAACAAGGCAGGAGCTGGCTGCGCGGCGACAGCGTTCAACCCAGCCGGAAGCTTGAAAGCGCCCGCGGCATCTTGCTGCGTCGAGCGCTCCCCATCCGCGTTAGCCGCCCTACCCTCGGCCGCATCATTAACAGTCAACCACACTCCCTCGGCTCGGCGTGTCTCCTGGGCTGGCGCCTGCGTAGCCGACATCTGCGTAGCCGGCGTCTGCGTAGCCGGCGTCTGCGTAGCCGACATCTGCGTGGCCGGCGTCTGCGTGGCCGGCATCTGCGTGGCCGACATCTCCGTAGCCGGCGTCTGCGTGGCCGGCGTCTGCGTGGCCGACATCTGCGTGGCCGGCGTCTGCGTGGCCGGCATCTGAGTGGCCGACATCTGCGTGGCCGGCGTCTGCGTGGCCGGCATCTGAGTGGCCGGCATCTGAGTGGCGAGCGCCTGTGGGGCCGACATCTGCGGAGCCGGCGTCTGCGTGGCCGACATCTGCGTGACCGCCGTCTGCATGGCCGGCGTCTGCGTGACCGGCGTCTGCGTGGCCGACATCTGCGTGACCGGCGTCTGCGTGGCCGGCGTCTGCGTGACCGGCGTCTGCGTGGCCGACATCTGCGTGACCGGCGTCTGCGTGGCCGACATCTGCGTGACCGACATCTGCGTGACCGGCGTCTGCGTGGCGAGCGCCTGCCGGGCCGGCGTCTGCGCCGCCAGCCTTTGCCCGGCAGGCGCCTGCGCGGCTGCAAATGCCTCAGGCCGCGCTGCCTCACGCCCCCCCATTTGATTCACGATCGCAGGCATGGCCTCAACCGACGCGCGAGCACTCTCATCACCCCCGGTCGGGTTTGCTCCGACGGTGATCGTGAGGGCCATCGCTTCCGCCTCAACCGGCGCAGATTCGAACGGCGCCTCGAATGCACCTAAATTAACTGGAGCCGCTTCCTGGATCAGCAACGGCTGAGGAACCCTTGCTGGGACCAACCCGGCGAGATTATCGGCCTCCGGAAAAACCTCGGCAGATCCCTCCTGCTCGTCGGCGAGAAGATCGGCCGGCAGCTCTTGCTCGCCGGAGTCGGCCACGCGCCCCTCGGGATCGCGGGTAGACTGTGCGCGCGTTTCAGAAGCGCTCGGACGCGTCGCATGTGGAGATTTTGATTTAACCCCCTCCAGCGCCTGCTGCGCCTGGTGGTGAGGATCCGCGCCCCGCGGAGACTTCACCGCAGGGGCGGTAACGGACGCAGACGGGGCTTCTTTCTTAACCTGCCCGAGCATGCTCGCAAACGAACGTTTCAGCTCGGCCGACGTGCGCGTAACCTTGGCGCCCGCCTCCGAGGGAAACGCTCCAGCCGGCAGACCAGCTAACGAAGAGGACGCGGCGCCCGAAAGTTTCGGCTCAAACTGCAGGGGAGACATCATTTTGCCGAACGGTAATTTTTAACACCCTCGGCTAATTTAGCCGCCCGCTTGGCCATCAACGGATCGCCCGCGGCCTGCTTGCCCATCTCTTCAAAAATCCCTGCGACCACATCCACTTTCATCAGAGCGAGAATTTTGACCGCGCTGGTCTCGTCCATTTGGAGCATGATCGCGACCGCGGATTTGGGCGACATCGCCGAGTAGGTTTGCACCAGCACTTTCAGATTCTTGAGTTCAATCACCGCGTCTTCGGCGCGTGCCTTGACGTTTAAGCCTTTCGCCTCTGCCAAATAAACTTCGACCTGTTTGCGCATCAAATCGATGTCGGCTCGCGTGCGTTCGAGCTCAAGCCGCCCGGATTCCACGCGTTTTTGTTGTTCGAGCAGTGCGGCCTCGCGCACCACCAGTTGATCTTTGGCCAACTTCAATTCGCTGACGGCGCGGCTCGTGACATCCACCGGCGGTGGACGATCCGGCAAGTGCGAAGGAATGACCTTGGGCTTCGGACGCATCGCCGCGACCATCTTCGCATATTCGGGCACTTGTTTCAGCACCAAGTAGCAGGAAAGCCCGACGCCCAATAAGGTCGCCACCAGGATAATGACTAAAGGGGAGGTGAGCAGTTTCATGACGGAAGAGAATACGAGGCACCTGCGATCCGACTGGCGGCTTCATCCATCTCCGCCTGCTCGAGACGAGTCGCTTCTTGGAAATGACGCTCTTCCGCCCGACCCCGGAGATTATTAACCGCCTTGAGTTCTTTACCGGCTTCGGCCCAAGCGAGTCGCGCTTGGTCCAGAATCTTGGTGTGGGCGAGTAACGCCTTTTCCGCACTGCGCTCCTGCGCGACCATACGATCAAAATCAGCCAAGGCCGCAGAGTGATCCTGCGGGGCGAAGCGCTTGCCTTCGGCTTGGAGTAAGTTCGCCCGCGCCAACTCGGAACGAGCCTGCGCCTGCACCAAATCATGCTCCAGACGCCGCTGTTGCTCGAGTTTTTTCGCCAACACCGTCGCCGCCTGGGTCTCGCGTAATTCACGCAAGAACACCAAACTCTGCAGTCTAAAACGAAAACGCTTCATGCGAGTGCCCTCTTCAATCCGGCCGCCATCACCTCGCTCGAAACCACCTCATCGATGCTCTGACGCAGGTAAGTCTGTAACGGCCCATGCACGCGGATCGCATGGTCGAGCGCGGGATTCGAACCTTTGTTGTACGCCCCGATGTTGATCAAATCTTCGTTGCGCCGATACAGCGCCACATGTTCCCGCGCCGCGGCGGAACCTTGCAAAACCGCCGGCGGCGCCACTTCGCGCCCCAAGCGACTGATACTTTCCAAAATATCGATGGCCGGATAATGGTTCGCGTGCGCCAACGCCCGCGACAACACCAAGTGCCCGTCCAAAATACCACGCACCGTATCGGCCACCGGTTCGTTCATGTCGTCGCCTTCCACCAAGACCGTGTACAACGCCGTGATGGCGCCGGTTTCACCCGCGCCCGATCGCTCCAACAAACGCGGCAGCAACGCAAAGACCGAGGGCGTGTATCCGCGCGTCGCCGGCGGTTCGCCGACCGCGAGCCCGATCTCACGCTGCGCCATCGCGAAACGCGTCACCGAATCCATTAACAATAAAACATTGCGGCCCTGATCGCGGTAACTCTCCGCCAACGCCGTCGCGGTAAACGCGGCGCGTAAGCGCATCGGCGCCGGCGCATCCGAAGTCGCCACCACGACGACCGATTTTTCCATACCGCCGGGTCCGAGATCACGCTCAATAAATTCCCGGACTTCACGACCACGCTCGCCCACCAGTCCGATCACCACGACATCTGCCGAAGAACCGCGCGCGATCATCCCGAGCAACGTCGATTTACCGACGCCAGAACCGGCGAAAATACCCATCCGCTGCCCCCGGCCCAAGGGCGTAAACGCATCGATTGCCTTCACGCCGGTTAAAAAGGGTTCGGAGATCCGCTGCCGGCGCAAAGGATGCGGCGGCGGGGTCTGCGCGGCCCAAGCCTGACGCTGGCGCGACAACGTCGCTCCTTCATCCATCGGCCGACCGAGCGCATCGAGGACGCGACCCAACAAGAGATCATTGGCCACCGGCAACGAGAGCGAGTCCATCGCGACCGTTTCACAACCGACGTGCAAGCCGCCGACATCGCCCAACGCCATCAATAAAATTTTTTCCGCCCGAAATCCCACCACCTCAGCCAGTACTTCGAACGCGTTACGCTGGCTGCGTAATACGCAGAGTTCACCGAGGCCGACATTCGGCCCCTCGGATTCCACGATGAGCCCAGAAATAGAAGCCACGCGACCGTAGCGGCTAAACGTCGGTGCCTGCTGCACCTGACCGCGCACCAAAGAAACGATGTCTGCCACGGCGGGGTTCATTTACGCGAGAGCTCCCGCCGCAAGGCCTCCACCTTCGGGCCATGGCGCGCATCGATCACTCCAAAACGACTGCGCACCTGACATTCGCCGGAAGCAAACGCCGGATCAATCGTCACCGCGATGCCGGGATACGCCACCTTCCACTCCGGCACCAAACGGGCGATGATCTCATGATCGCGTTCGCCGACGACCAGCTCGAGATTCTGCACTTCGGGAAAAAGCGCGACCAAGGCTTCCTGGCACAGTTGCGCGACCACTTCAGGTGGCGGCGTGAAACCCGCGAGCACGCGCTTGGCGACTTCGACCGCGAGATCGGGCAAAACCACCCGGATTTGATCGGCGATCAACTGCTCCGCCTCGCCGAGGCGAGAAAACAATCCATTCTGCACTGCGCTCACCTCCGAGCGAAATTCCACGAAACGACGGTCCACGCCGGTATCGGCCTGACGCGCACCTTCACGGCGGCCCCGTTCAAACTCGGCCGCGAATTCCGCCGCAGTGTAATGCCGCACCGGCTCGACCGCTTCGGCGGCCAGCACGAAAGGTCCGGTAAAGGAGATCGAATGACGTGAGATAGCCATGGGATTATGCAGCGCCGTCCGCATCGTCTTCGTCGAGGATGATGTCGCCCGATTCCTCGAGCTTGCGGAGCATATCGACCACGGAGGCCTGCGCCGTTTCGACTTCCTTGGGGCGGACGTTGCTGAGCATCGAGATATCGTCGCGCAAGCCTTGCCCAGCGCGTTTCGAGAGTGCGGAAAAGATTTTTTCCTGCATGCCTTCGGAGGCACCTTTGAGCGCGAGCGCCAATTGCGCCGAATCCACTTCGCGCATGAGGCGTTGCATGTCGCTGGGGCGCAGCCGGGAGAGATCCTCGAACGAAAACAGTTTCCGACGCACCGCGGTGGCGAGTCGGGGATTTTTTTCTTCCATCTGGGCCATGACGGCGCGGCTGGCGTCTTTGGAAACACCTTTCAGCATGTTGGCCACCGTTTCGGCGCCGCCACTGCGGTGGAACGCGGGCACCTCGGTCTGCGAAACGTGAGCGCCGAGTTGGTTGGCGATCTTTTCGATGTATTTTAGCGAGGTGCTATCAATCAGGCCGATCCGCAGCGAAATATCCGTCTGCAACTCGGGGGAAAATAATTTAAAGGCGTCGCGGGCTTTAACTTTGTCGATGTAAGAAAGCACGAAGGCGATCGTTTGCGGCTGCTCGCGTTTCAGCAGGAGAAACACATCGCGGCCTTCCATTTCGGAAATGCTTTCCATCACTTTGCCAGAGGCGAGGCTCACGCTCGCGCCGATCCGGCTCAACATGGCGCCGGTCTTGAATTCGCCGCGCGAGAGATCCAGGGCTTTTTTGGCGAAATCGAAGCCACCTTCGATCGATTTCAAACCGCCGATGATGAGCGGCTCAAATTCAGCGATGAGAAAATCTTTCAGCTCTTGGGAGACGATTTCAAATTCGCCCATTAAGCGGCAGATTTCCTCGACCTCGCGGTCAGGGAAAGTGCGCAGGATGTCGGCCGCAGCGTCCGGGCCTGCCACGATCAGCAAGGCGGCGAGTTTTTGCGGTCGGCTTAGCTTACTGTAGTCGGTAGAAGTCACGAGCGGTCAAATTTAGGTCTTAGACTCGGCGGACCAATCACGCAGAGCGGCGCCGATGTTACCGGGTTTTTTACGGAGCAATTCGTTCAACGTCGCCGCGGTCACCACGGCGGGCAGATCGGATTCTTCCTGTACCCGCGGTGGATTGAACAACTCCATCGGCACAGTCTCGAGCCTTTGGGTGCGCAGGAGGCGGAAGAAAAAACCAAAAGCGAGGACGGCGATCAGCACGGGCGTGTATTTAGCACCGAGCTCGATCCAGGTGCGCACCTTCGTCGGCACGGTCGCTTCTTCGACGGCGGCAGGGAAAGACGATTGGAACGCGGCTTCTTGGATCGTCACGAGATCGTCGACATTGGCATTAGCGTTGGCGCCGGCAAAGGCTTTGAGGCCGATCGCGTTAATTACCAGTTTGCGCAAGCCTTGGAGTTCGTCGGCGGTGCGGGGTTGCGGCTTGGCGTCGGCGCCGGTGCCCACCATGCGTTGGGCTACGAAGACCGAGGCGGAAAGTCCGCGGATCGTGCCCGGGGTGCGGGACGAGTTGGTGAGGACGCGATTGATTTCGTAGCTGGTGGTCCGGTTTTTGGTGTTCTGATCGTTGGCCACAAGCGGGGCTTCTTCTTTACCCGCTGCATCCGGAGTGTTGCTCGTCACGCCGGCGACGCCGGATTTCTTCTTTTCCACGGAGGTGGAGGTTTCTTCGATATTGGTTTGGGAGCGCACAACTTGGCCCTCGGGGTCAAAACGCTCTTCGCTGCGGTTGGCCGTCTCGCTATCGATATCGGCGGAGACGCGAACGACGGCATTGCCGGGTCCGATCACGGGGGTGAGCAAGGATTCGACTTTGCGCGCAAAGTAATCTTCGACCTGTTGACGGTAGCGCATCTGGCTGGTCGCGGCTCCCAAGGTCGGGTCGTCTTTCAAGTCGGCCGAGAGCACATGGCCCTTTTGATCAATGACCGCGACTTCATCGACGACGAGGCCTTGGACGGAATTGGCGACGAGGTTGCGGATCGCGTTGACGGCCTCGACGGGGATACGATTGCCGCGGAGCTCCACGAAGACCGAGGCGGTGGGCTTGATGCTCTGACCGACGAGGAGGAGCCGGTTTTCGGGTTGCACGATCATGACGCGCGCGGCGGCGACGCCGTCGAGCTGCGCGATGGTCCGAGAGAGTTCACCTTGGAGGGCGCGAGCGTAGTTGGTGCGCTGTGCAAAATCACTCAGACCAAACTGGCCTTTATCAAAAATTTCAAAGCCCACGCCTTCGCCGCTCGGGAGGCCTTTGCTGGCCAAATCCATGCGCAAGCGGTGAATGTTTTCCGCCGGCACGTAAACAGCGCTACCATCCGCGCTGGTGCGGTACTTGATGTTCTGCGTCTGCAACGAGCTGATGATGACTGCGGCGTCCTTCTGGGCGAGCCGGCCATAGAGGAGCTGGTAATCAGGTTGACCGGACCAGACGGCCACGGCGACGAGACCACCCAGCACCAGAAAAGCGGCAAGGATGATCGAGGTTTTCTGGCCGACGGTGAACTCGCGCCAGACACGCAAGAAGGAATCAATAAAAGGCTTCATTTATTCGGACGTAAGAGAAAACATTAAACGGGCATGCGCATGAGCTCTTGGAAGCCCTCGACGACTTTGTTGCGAACTTCGACCATGAGGCTGAACGCCACCGAGGCTTCCTGCATCGCGATCACACTCTGGTGGAGCGGAGCGCCTTGGCCGAGGAGCACCGATTTGGTTAAAGCGGCCGCCTCATTTTGCTTGTCGATGAGCGGTGAAGCCAATTGCGAGAGCACGCCGGCGAAATCCGCTGGCCCCGTGGCGGCCTTGTCGCCCGCGCCGCCAGGGTTGAGACCTTTAAGATCAAGCGCCGGCAGACGCGTGGCCGCATGCGGGGTGATTCCGCTCGCTGTGATGGCTCCAATGGTGGACATGGGTTAGGAGAAATTAACGGCCGATATCGATCGTCTTCTGTGCCATCTGGCGGGCGGCTTTGACGACGGAGAGGTTGGCTTCGTAGGTGCGGGAGGCCGTGATCAGATCGACCATTTCAGTCGAAACATTGACGTTGGGCATCGCCACCATGCCTTGAGCGTCAGCATCGGGGTGCCGGGGATCGTAGATTTTTTGCCCGGGGGTCGGATCGTTGCTGATGGAGGCGACTTTGACGCCGGTAGCGCCAGCACCTTGACCGCTGCGGGCCATGCGGTTGGCGAGCTGCGCTTCGAACGTGACGACCTGACGCTTGTAGGGACCGCCGTCGGCCGAGCGCGTCGTCTGAGCGTTGGCGATATTTTGGGCGATGAGATCGAGCCGGGTTTTTTGAGCGTTCAACGCGCTGCCGGTGGCACCTACGCCAGTAATGAGTTCCATGGTCGGGCGAGGTAAGATTAGAAGCTGCTTCGGCCGGTGATGGCCATTTTCAGCGACTTGAAATTGGAGCCGATCAGCTGGGTGAGATACTCGTGATTGACCTGATTTTTGTTCATCTGGAGCAATTCATTTTCGAGGTCGATCGTGTTGCCGTCAGCACGCAGAGCGCGGGCTTGGCTATCTTCCGCGATGCGCGCAGCCGGGAGCGCGTTTTTGGCGCCGCCACGTTGCACCGCAGTCTTGAGGCGGTCGGCAAAATCCTTGGCGACATCCATCCGCTTGTAACCGGGGGTTTCGACGTTGGCGATGTTGGACGCCAGCGCCTCCTGCCGGAGGACGCAGGCATCCAGGGACCTTTGCGCAATGCGCATGTTCAGACTGGGCTCGATTCCTTGGATCATGGCACCAATTAAGCAAATGCGGTTCCAGCCTAAACCAATGTTACATAAACCTAGGCCAGACAGTTGATTAAAATATGATAAACTTGATTAAGACCTTAGTTTTTACCCCGAAAACGACAGGCAATTTTTGCCGCAAAACGAACGGTGATTTTTTACTTAAGTCCAAGGCCAAGCGGGCCGTTCATACGTTTACCTACATTGGGCTTAGACGTGTCCACCCAAACTCAGTTCTCTCCACGGGATCCGATCGTGATCCCAGGCGTGCCGCTTGCCAGCGGCCGTGGGGAAGATCGTGCCCCCCCCCTCGTGCTCGTGGTGAATGCCGATGCGGTGACGCTCGAGGCCTTGCAGCTTACTTTAGAATTCGAGGGCTTTGCGGTGCACCAAGCGCCCGCCCCTGCCCCGGCCCTCGCGCTTTTGGAACGTGAAGATTTCGCCGTCGTTCTCGCCGACCACGAACTACTCGTGCGCGATCAGAGTGATTTATTGATCCGCACCGCCATCCGGCAGCCCTACGCCTCGATCGTCGCACTCACCAGCGTCTTCACCGTCAATCAGGCCATGGAGCACGTCAGTGCGGGCCGCTTCTTCGGCTTCGTCACCAAACCCTGGCTGCGCGAGGAGCTGATCGCCACGATCGCCGCCGGGGCCGCCACCGCCCACACGCGCAAAGATAACGCCGCCCTCCAGCAGGAACTGCGCGACCTCAACCGACATGCCGCCCAACTCCAACTGCGCATCCAGAGCCTTGACGCCGAACTCAGCGCCAAGCTCAAGGCGCTCCAAGTCCAAGGGAATCTCCGGCAACGCGGTCTCGAGGACGCCCAACATTTTTGCCATCAGTTGCTCGCGTCCCGCCACCCGGCCCTCGCCACGCGCAGCCAGCATCTCCTGGCGATCGTGAGTAAATTCTCGCGACTCGATGCGTTTAGCCCTGAAGCCGCGCGCCGGCTCATCCTCGCCGCCGCCGTCTGCGATCTCGGCATGATGGGATTCGAACCAGCGCTGCTCGAGCGCGTGCTTGGTGATTTCGCGTCCCTGTCGGACACGGATGCAGCGACTTACGAGACGCACCCCATCCTCAGCCACAACCTTGCCTGCCACTTTGACCCCGATCCGATCGTGGCAGAAATCGTTCGAAACCACCACGAACACTTTGATGGCAGCGGTTTTCCCGCCGGCATCAAAGGAGATACGATTCCGTGGCTCGCTCGCTGTCTCGCGGTGGCTGTGCATCTCGTCGAGAAACCCGTACCCCACCCCGCCGCGCTCGAGCAGCTCCTCGCGCAAGCCGGCCGCACGCTCGATCCGGCCGCGGTAAAACTGTTTTTTCGCATCCCAAATCTCGTCGGCGACGCCTCGCTCTTCCGCGCGCCGCAACCCGGCCAGCCCGGCGTCGGCCCAACGGTGGCCACGCCGCTCTTCAGCTCGGAAGGCAGCGCGTTTAGCCTTGATACCAGCCTAACGACCCGAGACCTCGTGAAAAAACTCGCACCTCCCGTGGACCGCAGCACGCAACTCGGCCAGCGTCTGCAAACCTTGGGCTGAGCCTGCCCGAGCTATTCCCTAGGCCGGCGCGTCGCGTACAGCTGAGCGGCCGCCGAGAGCGATTGAGCCACCACCGGCCGCCGCGTCCCCAGGCTGTGCCGCAACAAGAGCTGCTCATTCTCCCGATCCAGCCGCAAAATCTGCATCGACCGCTCCCGCGCCAATGCCAACCGCGGGCCACCGCCAGCCGCTTTATCCGCCGACTTCAGCGCCGCCACACTCTCGTTGAGGCGCTGCAACAACCCCTCCTTGCGCGTGCTTATCTCCGCTCCGGGGAGTCGCTGCTCTTCCCGCAAGATGCGATTCTCCTCCATCACCAACGCGTGCAACTCTTCGCAGATTTTGAGGTGACTATCGACGGCTTCGATGCGCTTCATGCAATCTCGCCAGCAAGACCACTCCCGCGCCCCGCTTCAAGCTAGGAAGCACCCGATGATGATTCTGTACAATTTCCTTCCGGAATCTGCGGAGTCCTGAATCTGTGGGAGCAATCCGGAAGATCGGCCGCGCGCACTCGGCGCGTGCGCTTGAGGCTGAGATTTCCCGCAGATTCGGGGCACCGCCGATGGCTGGCAGAGCGCGGCGGAGCGATTAATGCGCGCTAGGGATTTCCCTTCAAACTCGTGAGCTCGGCGTCCATGCGCTCGGCCCATTTCAGGTACTCGAGTCGCCACTGAGCCAACTTGGGTAATTCCGCGACTTCAGCGCTCAACCCCTCGGCTTTCGCCGCGGCCAACTCGGTGTAAGTCCCCTTCGCCTTCGCAAATTCTTTCATCTGCTCCGCGACTAAACCCACTTGATACAATAACGGCCAACGCCAACGCTCGTCACCCGACAACTGCAACAATTTCCCGTAGAGCTCCGCCGCCTCCGGTAGATCGCCCGCACTGTAAAACATATTGGCCAACTGATTGCCCGCGCGCCGCTGCCAGTGCCGCAACATTTCATCGGAAATGTCGCCAGAGCTCTTCTGCTGTTCAAACAACGAAATCACTTCCCGCACGGCATCATCGCGCCGTCCTAGTTCGGCATAAACGACCGCCAATTCAAAACGCGCCTCAAGCGCGAGCGGACTATCCGAACACGACTCCAACAGGGCCTGATATTCCTCCGCCGCGCCGGGCTTGTCTCCTGCGAGCTTCAACGCCCGCGCACACGAGAGATAAACATTGGCGCGATCCGCCTCGATCAGCGGCAACTTACGCATGCCACGGAAAAGTCGCGCCGCTTGCGCATGCCGCCCGAGCGCCATCTGCGTCTGCGCGATTTCGTATTGCGCCGAGTACGCCACTTCCCGCCCCTCAGTGGGCGAAGCACCTTCCTTATTAACCGCCAGATCAAGCACCGAGTAAAACCGGCTCAACGCCGCCTCATTAGCCCCTGCTTGTGCATAGGTGCGCCCGAGTTCGAGCAAGGCCAGGGGCAACTCCGGGGAATGTGGGTTATCCGAAATATACGCTTCATACAAAGGGATCGCCTGACCCCAATCCTGGTTGCGCCGGAAGGAGCGGGCCAACGTGAGAGTGGCGAGCGCCTCCGCAGCCTTGGTCTTTGCTCCGGGATTATCCTCGTGCACCCCAGCGGCCTCCACGGTCGGGCCATGGGCCGCCGGAGCCGAAACCTTCTCCGGCCCGCTGGCCGGCGCCGCTGCGGGCGGCGCCCCTTGCGCAGCCGCGGGCGGCACCTCGGCTTTCGCCGCAACGGGACGCTCGGCGCCCAGTGCAGGGGCGGACTCCGCCGAGGCAGGAGCCTCCGCGCGAGTGTTCGCCTCTGTCAGCGACGCCGCGGTCGGTTCGGACTTCGTCACCACCTCCGCCGGCGGTGCGGCGGGCGGTAAGTCAGCGGCGGATACGGCTAGGGCGCCAACGAACAAAAGTCCCGCGCCCAGCGCACCCATTCGCTTACTTTGTTTCATAGGTCGCAGAACTCGTCGGCGTTGCCGCCGGCTTGGATGATTTCGGCGGCCGCGGTGGATCAAAAAAGACGCTCACTTCGCGGAAGCGCTCGCGCTGCTTCGTCTCGTCCGGAATTAATCTAATTTCATCCGAGCGTCGCGTGATTTTGCTCGCCATCCCGCCCGCGCCGAAGCCACCCGCAGCCTTGGCTTGCACCAAGGCGGCCGCTTCGAGCGTAAGGACGGTTTCCTCGATCCCCGCGACCGCAGGCGCGCTAGACAGGCTCGCACTGCTGCTCATATCGGAACCTGAAACCGGTTCGAGCTGGGGGCCGAGACGCTCGATACGTTGATCCATATCCAAGCGCATCTGCCGAGGGAGATTGGGTGCCCGACCCCGACGCTCTTCAGTCCGCAAACTCGGCACCGCTCCGGCCACCAACGCGGGCATGGAAGCCGTGGATCCCCAGTTGCGCCGGAGCCAATTTGAACGCCGAGAAGAAACGACCGCGGCGGATTCCACCTGCGGCATTTCGAAGGGAGACTTGGCCGCTGGCTTCGCAGCGAGCACCGAGGCCGGCGCGGGGGCTGCGGCCGGCGTCGGGGTGGCCGTGGGAGCTGCCGCGGGCGCGGGCTTGACAGCGATCACCGAGGCCGGCGCGGGCGCGGGCTTCACAGCGATCACCGGGGCCGGCGCGGACGCGGGCGCGGGCGCGGGCGCGGGCGCGGGCGCGGGCGCGGGCGCGGGCTTGACAGCGATCCCCGAGATCAGCGCGGGGGCTGCGGCCGGCGCGGACTCGGGCGTGGGCGCAGGCTTCACAGCGATCCCCGAGATCAGCGCGGGGGCTGCGGCCGGCGCGGGCTCGGGCGTGGACTCAGGCTTCACAGCGACCACCGAGATCAGCGAAGGGATCGGCCAGACAATGTTTAACGCGGTTGACGCGGGGTTCTCAGCGAGCTCCGCGGCCGGCGCGGGCTCGGGCGCAACCGCCACGTTAATTTCAGCAGAGAGCGCATCGGTTTTTTCGGCCACGACTTGCGGCGGGGCTTGAACGACGGGCGGCGTTTCCACGGCAGTGCTCTTGCCTCGATCCAAATTAAGCACGCGGGTAATCCCCGAAATGATCCAATCGAAAAAGCCCGGTCCGGCGGCTTTGGTTTCCAGCGAAACGGGCCCCGGCGAAACGGGCCCCGGCTCAACGACGGGTGAGCCCTCCGTGCGCGGAGGCTCGGCGGCGGGGGCCGAGCTGGGCGTGAGCGGATTGACCTCGGGAAGCTCCGCGGCGCCGATGCGATTACTCTCGGCCGCGCTCATGCTCGCCGCTGGGCCGACGGCCAAGAGGCACGTCGCCAAAAACAAAACGAGGAGGGAGAGAAAACGAGACATAGCGGAGACCGTAGGGTGTGAAGAGATACCGTATCAACGGCTCCCAACAGGGAAAGCTAAAGCAAAATTCCAAGAATCCAAGATTCCACTACTCCTTCCGTCTGAGGCAACTGACCCCGCGCTCCCTTCGAAGAAGCGCGGGGCAGTTCGCGTTGGTAGCGGACCGAAGTCCGCTAAAGTTTTTCTGCGCGTCGTAAGCGACTGTCCGCTCCTTTCTAGAACGGAGCCGGGGCCGAAAGCTTAAGTGCAATCTCTACGAACGACGAAAATAATTCGCCGCGCCCCACGGTGCGGGACGTTTACTCGTCCGAAAAATCGCCACTCTCTCGGTACTCCTGCAATTTATTGCGGAGGGTCCGGATAGAAATTCCCAGCAACTCGACGACTTGCGCGCGGTTGCCGTCTTTGGCTTTCATGGCCGCCAAGATCGCCTGCTTCTCCATCTCAGCGAGCGACTGTAAGGCCGGTTCCGATACGGGCGAAGCCGCGGGCGGCGGCGCTGGCGCGACGCGCGGCGGCAGGGGTTCCGCGGCGGGGCCGGTCACCGGCGACGCCGGGGGTTGCCAGTCCGATTCCACGACATCCCCGACGGCGCCGACGGGCAACTCAATGCCGAGCGCCGCGCCGGAGATCGGGCGGTCGTTTTCTGAGAGAATCACCGCTCGCTCGATCGTGTTTTGGAGTTCGCGCACGTTGCCCGGCCAGCGGTACGAGCGCAGCGCGTGCATCGCCTGCGGCGAGAAGCCGAGGATGCGGATGCCGCTGCGGCGCGCACTCAAGCGCAGGAATGACTCGGCCAAGATCGGAATCTCTTCCCCGCGCTCACGCAGCGGCGGCACGTGGATCGGAAACACGTTGAGGCGGTAATACAAATCCGCGCGAAAGCTGCCTTGCTCGACGCAGTGGAGGAGGTCGCGGTTGGACGTGGCGAGGATGCGCACGTTGACTTTGATGGGCTTGCTGCCGCCGACGCGTTCAAACTCACGCTCCTGCAGCACGCGCAGGAGTTTCGCCTGCAGGTTGGGCGGGATCTCGCTCACTTCGTCGAGCAGGAGCGTGCCGCGATTGGCGAGTTCAAAGCGGCCTTCGCGCTTCTCCGTCGCACCGGTGAAGGCGCCGCGTTCGTGTCCAAATAATTCACTCTCGATCAGCGTCTCGGACAACGCCGCGCAGTTGACCTTAATAAAAGGTTCCCGGCGGCGCGAAGAGAGCCGGAAGATCTCGCGTGCGACAATTTCTTTGCCGGAGCCGTGTTCGCCGGTGATGAGCACGGTGGCCTCGGTCGGAGCGACGCGCTCGACGTGCGAGCGCAGTCGGCGCATGGCGAGGCTGCCGCCGACCACGAATTCATCGCCGCCGGCGCCGCGGTCGTTGAGGTAGCGGTTTACTTTGACGAGTTGATTGTAGACGTCGGCTTTCTTGAGGAGGACTTCGATGCGCGAGGCGTTGAAGGGCTTCACGACGTAGTCAAAGGCCCCCGCACGCATGCAGGAGACGGCGCTCTCGATGGTGCCGACGGCGGTCACCAGCACGACGATCGGCCGGTCGGGTAACGTCATCAGACGTTCCAAAAATTGGTGGCCATCGCCGTCCGGCAGCCGCACATCCAAAAACACGAGGTCGTAGGTTTCCCGCAGAATCAGGCTGTTGGCCGAGGTGAGATCGGGCGCGTGCGCAAACCCAAGATTCGCCTGCGTGCAGATTTCCTCCAACAGTCTGGCGATAATCGGGTCGTCATCGACGATCAGTATGCGATCCAAGGGCACGCAAAATCAGGGGTTTTGGCGTCCAGCCGAGAGTGAAGGTTGAAACGTAAGGTGCCGCACTTCCGACACAATAGGCATTTTTCGGTGCGGTGAGGCAAGAATTATGGCGCTCGCGGTGCGTTTCGTAAACCCAACGCTCTCGACGGCGGCGTGGGTGGGATCGGCGGGCGGAAGGATATTTTCATTTTACTCGGCGGCGCCGGAGTGAGAGTTTGCCTGAGTCGCGAGCGCGCGTACGAGCACGGCGGTCAATCCCTCCCCTCAGGGCTGGCGTACCCTCCGCCGCCCCGCGCTCGCTCCCCTGCCCTGCACGAACCCGACTTTTAAAAAACATGTATCCCTTCAATTTATTCACGGCCTTTATTAAATTAGGGGTGACGTTTTTTTACGTCGCCGTGAATTGGATGAACACGCCGCGCGGCGGCACGCGCTATCAATTTTATCGCAATGCCTTCTGCGTGGCGGTGATTTTCCTGAGCTGCGTCCAGATTGTCCGGGCTTTCTCCCCGCTGGAGACGCAAAACAAGCTCCTGCAAATCGGAGTGGCGACAGTCATCGCCATCTTGATGCTTTGGATCAAAATCTTCGAGATCATCGCCGAGTATAAACCGAGTGTGGCGGCCAAGACCCTCTTCGTAGCGCTCATTTTCGTGGCGATCGGGGCCCTGTTCCTCCCCGGCGGCGGCTACTGGGGGGAGGCGACGTTCACCAAAGAAACGCTGTTCAACGGCGACGTCTTCATTCGGCCTCAGTATGGCCCGCCGACACCCTATCGCTCCGTGCTGATCATCAGCGGGGTCATCGGGCTGGGCTACCTCTTAGCTTTAGCCAACATCACCAGCCGCCAACGCGATCGCAAAGTCGGGCGCGCGATGATAGTCGCCACGATCTGCATGGTCCTCGTCATGCTCTGGAATGTCCTTTGCGGCATGAAAGTGATCAACGGGAGCCTCGTCCCTGGCCTGTACGGCATCTCCGGGATCTTTTTTTTAATGTGGATCGACCGTGAGAACGAACAATCACTCATCCGCGAAAATAAACGCTTGGGCGATCAGAACCTCGCCCAAACCGCCATGCTCGATGCCTTGGTGCGCCACGGCGCCTTTGCCTGCGCCGAATTCAACGCCCAAGGCACCCTCCTCACTCAGAACCTCGCCTACCAAGAACGCATCAGGCCGCTCTTAAGCCCGTCCGATTTCAGCAGCTACGACCG
>CAMCHO010000009.1 GCA_945874455.1 Opitutus sp. GAS368
TCCGGTTCCAGCGGAGTCACCGGATCAATGAAGAGCCAGAAAAACGCTCCGAGGAAATAGATGACCGACGAAATGGCGAAGATCAGCTCCCAGTTCTTGGTCGTGCCCGTCGCCGTCGTGACGGTCGTGGCCGCCAACACGAGGCCGACCACAAACGGCCCGGCCATGCCGCCAAAATTGCCCATCATGTTCATGCTGCCGGAAACCGTCCCGGCGTATTTGCCGCCGATGTCCATGCAGGTCGCCCAACTGCCGGGCATCGTGAGGTCGTTGCAGAAACTCGCCATGCCCATCGAGAGCATCGCGAGCAACGGGTCTTTGATGTAGAAGGAAAGCATCAACAGGCCGGAGGCCCCCGCGAATCCGATGAAGCCAAAGGAGCGTCGCACGGTCACCACGCGACTGCCCCTGGCAATCAGCCGGCTCGCGATCACGCCAGCCACCAGGGAGCCGAAACCGCCGAAGAAAAGCGGCACGCCCGCGAGCACGGCCTTAAGCACCGGCTGAATCAGGTCGGCGCGGACGATTCCCTCCATCTGGGTGGCGAGCCAGCTCAGGAAGGCGTTGGAGAGAATCGGCCGGCCATTGGTGTTCAGGTAGTCCGGCAGCCACGTGACAAAAAAATACCAGCCATAGCTCAGGCAAAAATACTGGCCCCACAGCAGCCACATACTCGGGCGCGTCACGAGCTTGCGCCAAGGGACGTTGCCGTGGCCTTCAACATTTTGCGCGTTCTCCTTCAGTAGTTCGAGCTCGGCGGCATTGACGCCCTTGTGGTCCTTGGGGTTGTCGCGGAACCAGCGCCAAAACACGATCGCCCAAACCACGCCGAGGGCAGCGAAGATCTGAAATGCCATGCGCCAACTCACAAACGCCATGACCGTCACCACGAGCAGCGGCGTGAACGCCCCACCCCACCGCGCGCCCATCCACATCAGCGACTGCGCGCGGGTGCGCTCGTCTTTCGGTAGCCATGTGCTGAACGCCTTGGTCAGATTGGGGAAACAGCCCGCCTCGCCCGCGCCAAACAGGAAGCGCGTCACCCACATGGAGCCGTAGCTCCACGCCCAACCGGTGGCCGCCGTGAAAAACGACCACCACAGCACCACGCGTACGAGGACCTTGCGCGCGCCGATCTTGTCACCGAGCCAGCCGGTGGGAATTTCAAACAGCGCGTACGACAGGCCAAAGGCCGCGAAAATCGCGCCCATCTGCACGTCGGTAAATCCCATGTCCTTCGTGATGCCGTCTTTCGCCTGCGAGATCGCGACGCGGTCAATGTATTGGATCACGGCGAGCACGATCGCGAAGGCGACGACCATGTAGCGGGTGCGCGTGGCGCGCTGACCAGAAGGGGCAGGGAGGGGATTTTCGGGGGGCATGGAATTCTTGGAGGGGGAGGAGCGGACTGACGCTAGCGCCGTCGCAAGGGCTCGACGACCGCCGACATATCTTTGTCACCGTGTCCGGCCGCAATAGCACGCTGAAAAACGTCCCGCGCCATCGCCGCGCTCGTGAGCTGCTGTCCCGCCTTCGCGGCCTCGCCGCTGGCGTAGCCGAGATCCTTGGCCATCAAACGCAGGAAAAAATTTGGCGTGAAATCCGGCGCGCACATCCGCGCGGCGACAGTCTTCGTCACAGGACTGCCCACCGCACTGTCGCTGAGAAACGCGATCGCCTGCGCACGGTCGAGCTCCGTGCGCTCGATCCACGCCACGGCCTCGGCCGTCGCCGCGACATGCACGCCGGCGAGGAAATTATTGATCAGTTTTAGGAGCGCACCACTGCCCGTCGGGCCGAGATGCGTGACGCTGCGGCCCATCGCGTTGAGCGCGGGGCGGATCGTCTCCAGCGCGGCAGCATTGCCGCCAGTGAGAAAATTAAGCTCGCCGGCCGCCGCCTGATTTTTACTTCCCGTCACAGGGGCATCGATACATTCGGCCCCGGCCGCAGCCGCGGCCTGCGCCAGCTCCTGCACCCATGCGACGGTCAGCGTGCTGCACTCGACGAGCACCGCACCGCGCGCCGCGCCGGCAATCGCGCCATCGGGGCCGAGCCAGATCGCGCGCGAAGCGGCGTCATCGGCCACCATAGAAAACACCACCTCCGCGCCTGCCGCCGCTTCCCGCGGCGAACCGGCCACGCGGGCGCCTGCCGCCGCGAGTGGCTCGGCGCGGGCGGGGTTGCGATTGAAGACCGTGACGGCAAATCCGGCGCCGAGGAGCCGCCGGGCCATGCCGCCGCCCATAAGACCGAGGCCGAGAAACGCGATGCGGGGAGTGCTCATGGCCGGGGAGTTTCCCGACGTGAACGCGGAGCGCTACAACAAACGCGCAAAAACAGTGGCGGAAAATTCGGCGGCGTTGAAACCGCAAAACGGCTCCGGCTTGGGGGTCTCGTGGGCCGTTCCACCGACGTGGTGTGCGTACCCCCGGTCCCGTCGTGAAACCTCGCGGCTCGCAACCGAGTCGCGGCTTGCCGATGACCGCCCATTACGGGCATGCCTGTTGATTGATGATGATCGCCACGCCCACCTCCGCGCTCCGGAAATGTTGCCGCTACGGGTGGCTGTTGATCGGTGGTGTGGTGTTGGCCGGCCGCCTGGCTGCCGGGCCGCAGTTTGTCAGCGAGACCGATTTAATCGACCGTGTGGTCGCGTTGATCGATCGGCGGCTGGCGCTGATGCCGGAGGTGGCCGCGATAAAATTTCAGGAGCAACAGCCGATCGCAGATCCGGCCCGGGAAAATGTCGTGCTCGATCAATCCGTGGCCGACGCGCAGGCGATGAATCTGGACGGCGTGGCGGCGCGCGCGTTTTTCTCCGTCCAGATCCGGCTGGCGCGCGCGGTGCAGGCGCACTGCTTCGAACGCTGGCGCACGGGCGCGGAGCCCCCACCGGCAGCCCGCGATCTCGTGACGGTGCTGCGCCCGGCGCTCGATGCCCTCGGCCGGGAATTGTTGCCGGCCGTTTATCTGGCCAGTTCGGCGTTGGCCGCTAGGCCGATCCCCACTCTGCACTCGCAGGTCGCCAGCCGGCTGCGCCGGCCGGGGACGACGGAGGACTTGCTCGCCGAACTCACCCGGGCGCTGAGTGCGCTCCGCCTCACCGCCGCTCCGACGTGGGCCACGTTGCAACGCGTCGGCGTCCTGCGGGTCGGCACCACCGGCGATTACGCGCCGTTTTCGGATGATCGCGGGGGTGAACTGCGGGGCCTCGACATCGCGTTGGCGCAGGATCTATCGAAAGCGTGGGGCGTCAGCGTCGTGTTTGTGCGGACGAGTTGGCCGACGTTGATGGACGATTTGGGCCAGCGACGTTTCGACCTCGCGGCCTCCGGCATCAGCATCACCGCAGACCGCCAGCGGCTGGTGGATTTCTCCGCGGCGTATCTCTTCGACGGCAAGACACCGATCGCAAGGCGAGCAGACGCGGCGCGATTCTCCTCACTCGAAGCAATCGATCAACCCGGCGTGCGCGTGATCGTGAATCCCGGCGGCACCAACGAGCGCTTCACGCGGGAAAAAATCACCCGCGCAACGATCGTGCTGCATCCTGACAACCGCAGCATCTTCCAAGAAATCATCGCCGGTCGGGCAGATGTCATGATGACCGACGGCATCGAAGTGAGGCTGCAAACCGGGCGGTATCCAGAATTGGCGGGCACGATGGCCGAGCCGTTTACGCGCGCCGGCAAGGCGATCTTGCTGTCCCCCGGCTCGGAGCTCACGGCGCGCGTCGATGCGTGGTTGATGCAGCCAGTAAACCGCGACCAAATCGCCGAGCGGCTGGAGCGCGCGTTGGACGGCGGGAAGTAGGACGGACATTCGGTTGGCGCGGTCACGCGGGTCGGGAGGCGGCTGGGAGCGTAACGAGCGGGCCCGGCGATTTTACGAACGGCTGCGTTTTCGAAATGGTGAGCGGACAAGGCCGGCGGCCACGCGCACTCACCGCCACGTTGCGGCTCCGAGATAAAACAAACCTTGGGCGACGAACTGGATGACATGGTAGAGATCGTTGTGGTTAAAGCACAGGCTTAGGCCGATGCGTTGGTGTTGCCCGATGGCCGCCAAGGCTGAAGTCGCCACGGCGGCGGCGAGCCAAACAAAATGGTCGGGCGAATGCGCATCGCGGGCGTAAATAGCAGCGGCCAGCACCAGCAACTGGCCCAGACCGTAGGCCCAGATCGCGGTGGAGAACCGACCCGTGCGCAGGGTGGCATACGCAAAGAACGCGGCGATGATCCCCGCGGCAAAATTCGCCAAAACGAGGACGGTACCTATCAGGGCGGTCGTCGCTGCGACCTGCATCAGACACAGACCGGTGGCGACGAGGCTGAGTAAGGCGAGGTGCCAGCAGAGGCGGTTGGCCGACGAGGGCAAGGTGTGGCCCAGCCCGTGATGAACAGCGCCGGCGGCAGCGGCGAGGGCCGACGTGGCGAAGCCGCCGATCCACCAGCCAAGGGTCGCCGGACACGGTGAGGGCGCGTGGTGGGCGAGCGCGCAGCCAAGTCCGGCGCTCCACAGGGCGAGCGCGCAGTCGGTCCAAAACGTGGCGGGCTCGTGGAGCTTCACGAGGCGGCGAAAAGATCGCGGTGATGGCGATACCAGTCGCTGCTGAAGATCTCGCCGGGGTCGCGAGCTTTTTTCTCGGCGAGAAATTCGCGGAAACGTGGGTGGGCGGCCTCGACTTGGGTGCGGTTGGCCCAGCGGTGGTAGGTGAGGTAGTAACTGCCGCCGAGGGCCAGCGCCAAGTCGATCAGGGCGCGGAAGGCGGCAGCGGCGCGCGCCAAACCGGCGGGCGTGTGTTCGCAATGGAGATTGAAGATGATGCAGGCCCACGGTTCGCGCGCCCACGCGAGCAGGGTCTCGGTGTCGCGCTCGATGAGCCGGATGGTGCCGTAGATGACGGGCGTTTCGCCGGAGCGGAGCAAGTCGCCGGCCCGGCCCATAAACTCGCGGAGGAGGCCTCGAGGAACGTAGAGCTCGGAAATCATTTCGCTGCACGGACACGGTGAACCGAGGCGGCGGTCCAGCGCGGTGTGATAGTGATCGGGGTAAACGCTGAGCTGATGAGTGTCGCTCCAGTAGCGTTGACCGTGCGTGGCGCGGTAGAAGCCGGAGTAAACTTCCCAGACTTTCGCGCGGTCAGTGTGGGCGAGCCACAGCAGCTCCTCCCAGTCGGACTCACGCAACTGGCGCGGGGCGGCGAGTTCTGCGGGCGGTTCGTCGCATCGACGGTAGGCCGAGAACACGCCGCGTTGCAGGAAGTCGGGCGATTTTTCATCGATAGAATATTGGAAGTCGCCGAAAAGCCAGTCGGTGGTGTCGCGCTCTGCGGGCACGCGCACGAGTTCGTCGAGGGTCAATATCTCCACGCTGCGTTGCACGGGCACCCGCGGCATGAGGCGGAGCGTCACCTCGGCGATGACGCCGAACAACCCGTAGCCGCCGATCGCGAGGCGGAAGAGGTCGGCGTTTTCGTCACGTGAACAGGGGCGCGCGAGACCATCGGGACCGATGAGAGTGAACGCCTCGACGTCACCGACGATGGGCGGTAGTCGCAGGCCACGACCGTGGATGTTCGCGGCGAGGGCACCGCCGAGCGTGAGACGGTCGGCGCCGGTTTGTTTTTGGCGGATGCCCCACGTGGTGGCAGCGTCCGGAGATTGGAGCGCGGCGCATCCGGCGATAAGGGCGGGCCATTCGATCCCAGCGTCCACGGTGACGAGGCCACGTCGGGCGTCGAATTGCCGGATCGAGGAATGGCCACGCAAATCAAGGAGCCACGTGCCGGTGCCAAATTGTTGCCCGCCCATGGCGTGGCGACCGCCGCTGACCGCGAGCTGTGCGCCGGCGGCAATTGCGGCGTGGACCGCAGCGGAAATTTCCGCTGTTCCCCTGGGCGCGAGGACGCACGCGACCCGGGTGGGATTGAGCGCCGAATGGAGGTCGTTGACGAGCAGCGGATCGTTCACCGGAGGCTCGAAGCGAAACACAGGTGTTCGCCCTCGGCGAGGAGAATGGAAGGAAGACCGGCGGGAGCGAGGATTTCCACTTCGCAGGGCGGCGGGCATCGAAGCTCGGATCACCTTGAGGCGCGGCGGACGGCAGGACGGGGTTAAGATCGGCAGGAAGAAAGACCAGCGTTTCGCGGGATTGAGGGCAGCCGCACGGTTGACTCATTTACCCACGGTCGCCAGCGATGCGCCGTCTACGGTGTCCATTGGAAACAAAGCCATGACCGACCAAAATTCCTCAAAATCACTCGAGGCGCAGATCGCACAATGGCGGAGCACCGTGCGCCGCCGGTCAGTGCTCCAAGCCGGCGAGGTCGCGACGTTGGAAGGCCAACTCCGCGCGCAGATCGCGGAGCTCAGCCGCGCCGGGCTGGCCACCGAGGAAGCATTTTTGGTGGCGGTGCTGCGTATGCGTAGCGTCGATACGGGATCGCGGGAGTTCGCGCGCGAGCGCTCGGATCACGTTTGGAAGCAGCTCGTCGCAGCCCCGACCGATTCCGTCGAATGCCGCGCGGCGGCGCGCAAGGACGCGATCGTCGCCTTCGGCTTCGCCGTGCTGGCGGGCGTGATGATCAAGCTGCCGGAGCTCTTCGGGATTTCGATCACGGACGACGCCGACAAGAGCTTCTACCTGCGCAACGCCAGTCTCCTCGTGCTGTCCTGTCTGATCGGATACTTCGTCTGGAAACGACGGCTCGCGATGCGCACGGTCGGCTGGCTGGCCGGGGCGTTCGCCGGGGCCGTGGTTTTCGCCAACCTACCCGCGTTCGGCTCGGCCCGCGGCTTCGAGCCGCTCACGGCGTTGCACCTGCCGATCGCGCTCTGGCTGGGCGTGGGGATCGCTTACACCGGCGGTCGGTGGAATCAGGTGAGCGGTCGCATGGACTTCATTCGGTTTTCGGGCGAGCTCTTCATCTATTTCGTGCTGATCGCGCTCGGCGGCGGGGTGCTCTGCGCGTTCATGGCACTCACGTTTACGAGCATCGGGATCGATCCCGGGCCGTTCTTCCAATCGTGGCTGTTACCGTGCGGCGCGGCCGGGGCAGTCGTGATCGCCTCCTGGTTGGTCGAGGCCAAACAAGGCGTAAGGGAAAGTCTCGCACCGATGCTGACGCGTCTCTTCACGCCGTTGTTCGCCGCCATGCTCGTCGCGTTTTTGGGAACGCTGCTGTGGTCGGGACGGGGCGTCGCCATTGAGCGAGAGATGCTCATCGGCTTCGATCTGCTCCTCGTGGTGGTGCTGGGGCTCTTGGTGTACTCGATCTCCGCGCGCGACCCTCAGGCGCCGCCGGGGGTGTTCGATGGGGTGCAGGTCGTTTTGGTGGTCGGTGCGTTGCTGGCCGACGCGGTCGCTTTGTGGGCCATGGGTGCGCGCATCAGCGAATTCGGGTTCAGCCCTAACCGCGTGGCTGCGCTCGGTGAAAACGTCATTCTGCTGGTCAACTTGGCGGGGTCCGCCGTGCTCTCCGTCCGGTTTTTGATCGGGCGCGGATCGTTTCAAAACCTTGAACGGTGGCAGACGGCCTACATGCCGGTTTACGCGGTGTGGGCGGCGGTGATCGTGATCATCTTTCCTCCGCTGTTCCGATGGATCGGGGCGTAGGCGTGCAGGAGGCGAACCGACGGGACACCGCAGAATTCTGAGGTGGATTGGCACCCTGAACGGGCGCGGTCTACCCCACGCTGGCCTCATTGACATTTTCAGGCCCGCGAGCCTTTTGCCGGCCTTGCCAGTCTCCCGCCGCGAGCCTCCACTCACCGCACCTTTCCCATGAACGCTTCCTCCGACTCCGCTCGTCTGCGCAACGCCGCTCTTCTGCGAGCCCAGACTTTGATGACCCCGGCGCTCGTACCGTCGATTTCGACCGAGCTGCTCACCACGGCCGACGGCGCATTGAACCGCGAGCTGCACCATTTTCTTTTTGATCCGCCGTCCAACTCCGCGCTGCTGAAGGGGAAGACCATAGCGATCTGCTGCACCAACGGCGTCGAGGAAGTCGAAATCACGGGATCGATCCGCTGGCTCACCGAGCACGGGGCGACGGTGCAGGTCGTGTCACCGCGCATTGGCGAATTTCATCCGACGCTCGGCCTGCGTTTTCCGGCGCAGTGCGCCACCCACGTACTCGCAATCCGGCTCATGGAAAACGCCGGCTGGCTCAAGATCGACCGCTTTCTCGATGAGGCCAAGGTGGCCGACTACGACGCCTGCATTTTCCCGGGCGGCTGTTGGAATCCGGATGCGCTGCGGGCCGATCCGCTGGCGCAAGCGTTTGTCCGCGAGATGTGGAAAGCCGGCAAACCGACCTGCGCGATCTGTCATGGCCAATGGGTGATGGTGAGCGCGGGCATTCTCAAAGGCCGCAAGGCCACCGCCGTCTGGAACATCCACCCCGACCTCGCCAATGCGGGCGCCACGGTGCTGGACGAGCCCTGCGTCGTCGACGGCAATTTGATCACCGCGCGCTTCCCCTACGACCTGCCCCGCATGATCCAGGCGATGGTAACGCAACTGCTCGGTTGACGCCCGGGTAGCGGCCAGCGCCAGCCAGCCGACCAGCCTCTACTCGCTGGCGTTGGTGGCACCCGCCCTCGACCCTTCGGCTCGGCGGTCACTGACCTCCGCTCGGACTGTTTTCCAGCGGATGCCCACCGACCGCCAGCGCAGTCCGTTTTGTGTGAAACATTCCACCGTCGTCCGTTTCATACCGACCTGTTGGATACCGACCTTCGCCCAGCCGTGCTCCCTGCCGCCATTATTTTGCTCCTCCTCACCGCGCTCGTGGCGACCGACTCTGCTCCGCCCGGAGCCGATGATCGCTGATCCTTTTCGCCCGATGCTGGTGCGATCTCCGACGTGGCCCGTTCAACCCGCGAATCTTTCGCGCACCCCCAAATAGTTCGCGCACCCTCAAAGAAGCAGGGGCGCCCCCGAAAAGAAGGCGCCCCTGGTGGTTTCCTGATTATGTTTTCCTGACGCCCTGCTCAGCGCGTCCCCGCCACCGAATCATCAACGAAGCGGATCGGCAGCGACACTTTCGTCGCCACCGCCACACCGTTGTTCATCGCAGGCGTGAAACGCCACTGTTTCACCGCATCCGTGACCGCCGCAGCCACCATGGAGTCCGGAGTGGACTTCACGATGAAACCGGCGGGTTTTCCCGTCACGTCCACGACGAACTCGAGTTGCACCGTGGTGCCGACATATTCCGGACCGACGCTGGGACGAACCACAGCGAGCGGAACCGGCACATCCGGACCCTTACGACACGTGTCGAGATAGGTCTGCTCTTCCGTCTTCGCCCATGCGGCGACGGAGCTGAGCGCGACCAGACTGAACAGGACGGCGAGTTTCTTGACTGCTTTCATGGTATTAAACTCCACTGATAAGGCGGAGAGTTTGATTTCTGTAGCTTTACTATCGGGTTAAACACCTCCGCGCCCGCCACGCCTAAAGCACGGCAAGCACTCGGGTGGTTTCGGCCCGGCAACGCTTGCGCGCCGCCCGGCCAAATCGTGGGTTCTGGGGCACAGAAATCAGCGGTCGACGCGATCCTCACCGCCACGCAGCGCCGCAATGGCAGCATCCGCCCGCAAACGATCGGGTCAGACGAAATTCAAAGAACATTCAACGTTCTAAGAAAGCGAGGCGGAGGGAGCAGGGCCTATGCCAAGCCGTCAACCGGGATACCGCCCCGTCACGCACACGTAACCTCCCAAAAATTGCGGAGGGATTTCCGGAAACCCAGCTTGCACGCACCGATGACATACTGTCCGTTACCGACCTCAACTGCATGTCTGCATCCGCCAAAACCCAACCCGTGTCAGCTCTGCGTCGCATCGCGACCGCCCTCAGCCAGTGGATTGACTCAGATTACTGTCCAGACGGCGCCGAGAAGATGCGCGCCGAACCCGACAGAGTGGATTGGGTCCGCGTCATGCCTTTCGTCTTTCTGCACACGGGCTGCTTGGCCGCGTTCTGGGTCGGCGTCAGCCCGGTCGCGATCTGGACCGCCGTCGCACTCTACTTCATCCGGATGTTTTTCGTCACCGGCATCCACCACCGCTACTTCTCCCACAAAACCTATAGCACGTCCCGATTTGGCCAATTTATCCTCGCCCTCTGCGCTGGCACCACCGTGCAACGCGGCTCGCTCTGGTGGGCCTACCACCACCGTCATCACCATCTCCACTCCGACGAGGCCGACGACGCCCACTCTCCCCACGTCCACGGTTTCTGGTGGTCGCAGATCGGCTGGATTACCAGCCGCCGCAATTTCCCTACGGATTACACCAAGATCAAGGACCTCGCGAAGTTCCCCGAGCTCGTTTGGCTGAACCGCTTCGACCTCGTCGTCCCCATCGCCTTCGCCCTCTCGCTCTTCGGCGCCGGCTGGCTGCTCGAGCTCTATGCCCCCTCGCTCGGCACGACCGGCGGCCAGATGCTGGTCTGGGGGTTTTTCATCAGCACGACCGTCCTTTTCCACGGCACCGGTTGTATTAACTCCATGGCCCATCTCATGGGCAAACGCCGCTTCAAGACCGACGATGATTCGCGCAACAGTGCCATTCTCGCCTTCATCACGCTCGGCGAGGGCTGGCACAATAATCATCACCGCTTCCAAAGCTGCACCCGCAACGGGTTTTATTGGTGGGAGATTGATCCGACCTACTACGGCCTGAAGCTCTTGTCCTATACCGGCTTCATCTGGGGCCTGAAACCCGTGCCCCAATCCGTCCTCGACGAAGGCACCCGCGCAGAACACGCCTCCTCCATCGCCGCCGCCGAACGCGCCGCCTTGGTCCATCCCGAATTCTCCTCCCTCAAGAAAGTCGTCCCCGCCGCCGCCGCCTTCGCCGTCGCGACCGCCGCCGCCGCACAGGCCACCGTCCCGAAAAAAGCCGACGCGCCCGCCATCCATCGGGACATGACCGAGGAAACGCACAACATGACGAAAACCAATCCGCCCCCGGCCGCTCCGGGCGCGTAAGCTCCGGCTCGCTCCCCTTTCTCCAGCGGGCCGGTCCCACGACCGGCCTTTTTTATTTTTCGAATCTAGGCTGTGGGTTCTGGATTGGAGGCGGTCTTTACGTCCGCCGACCTGCCTCCACCCGCGTCCACCGCACGTAGCACCCCTCCTTGGTCCTTGGTCAATTGTCCTTGGTCCTTCCTTCCACCCATGCCCTCTCTCGCCATTATCGGCACCGGTATCGCCGGGCTCGGCTGCGCTCATTTTCTCCACCGTCACTTCGATCTGACCCTGTTCGAACAAAACGACTACGCCGGCGGCCACACCAATACCGTCACCACCCCCGAGCCCGGCACCGGCCGCCCCGTGCCCATCGACACCGGTTTTATGGTCTTCAACCAGGTGACCTACCCGCACCTCACCCGCCTCTTCACCCAGCTCGCCGTCCCGATCAAAAAAACCGACATGTCGTTCAGCGTGCGTCACGCCGATACGGGGCTCGAATTCGCCGGCTCCTCCCTCAACCACCTTTTCGCCCAGCGCCGCAATCTCTTCCGCCCGCGTTTCTATCGGATGCTGGCAGCGATCAACCGCTTCAACCGCGAAGCCGTCGCCGCCCTCAACGATCCTGCCACTCAAAACGAAACCCTGGGCGACTACGTACGCCGCCGCGGTTACGGCGAAGATTTTTTTAATCTCTACCTCGTGCCCATGAGCTCCGCCGTCTGGAGCACCCCGCCCGAGCAAATGCTCGCCTTTCCCGCCACCTCGCTTCTGCGCTTCTTTCATAATCACGGCTTTCTCGGCCTCTCCACTCAACACCAGTGGTGGACCGTCGACGGCGGCGCCAAAACCTACGTCGAAAAAATCACCGTCCCTTTCCGCGACCGCTTGCACCTCCGCCAAGCCGCCACCCGGATCATCCGCACCCCTCGCAGCGTCACCGTGATGACCGCCATCGGCGAGGCCCACGCCTTCGACCACGTCATCCTCGCCTGCCACGGCGACGAAGCCCTGCGCCTCCTCGTCAACCCCACCCGCGACGAGGCGCGCCTCCTCCGCGAGTTCAAATTCCAGGCAAATATCGCGACCCTCCACACCGATGCTTCCGTGATGCCCCGCACCAAGCTCGCCTGGTCCGCCTGGAACTACGAAATCGCCCGCGACAGTGGTTCGGACGGTTCGAGTGGCACGGGCTTTCCAGCCCGTGATGGTTCGCTCGTCCCCGTCTCCACCGCCACCCACTACTGGATGAACAAACTCCAGGGCGTCTCTGACCGCGAAAACTATTTCGTCACGATTAACCGCCCCGAGTCGATCGCCCCTGACCGTGTGCTCCGCCGGATCCACTACGAGCACCCGCTCTTCAGCCTCGGTGCCGTCCGCGCCCAAGCTGACATCCCCGCCCTCAACCTGGCCGCTCGCACCACGACCCACACGTATTTCGCCGGTGCCTGGCAACGCTACGGCTTCCACGAAGACGGCCTCCTCAGCGCCGTCCGCCTCAGCGAACAGCTCCTCGGCCGCGACCCGTGGAGCGGCTAGCGGGGCCCTCGCGAGCCCCTTTCGTCAAAAGGCATCCGATCTCCCTTTCTGTTCGTAGCCGACGCATCCGTGCTCGCTTCTTGGTCGTAGCAGAGGCATCTGCATGACCTGCGGCCGAATGAATTCCTGTCTCTACGAATGCTCTGTCATGCACGCGCGTTTTTCGCCGCGTCCGCATCGCTTTCTCTACCAAATTTTCCTGTTCGCCATCGATCTTGACGAACTCCCCCTGCTCCACCGCAACCTGGCGCTGTTCTCGTTCGGCCGTCGCAACCTCTACTCCTTCCGCGACAGGGACTACCTTCCCACCGGCGAAGCCCTCCACCACCCCCCGCTCCCACCCGCGACGTCTGCGGCTCCGCCCCCTCAGCGAACATCCGAAACCGGAAATCTAAAATCCCGCGTTCTCGCCCACCTCGCCGCTTCGTCGCCCACGCTCGACCTCACGGGCGCCCGCGTGGTTCTCGTCACCCTCCCGCGCGTCTTCGGTTATCTCTTTAACCCCGTTTCGTTTTATTTCTGCTACGACCGCACCGGCACCCCCGTCGCCGCGTTGTCCGAAGTGACGAATACCTTCAAGGAGATGAAGCCCTACGTCCTTGGTCCCGCCACCCGCACCAACGCCACCCCTTCACCTTCCCACTTTCATCCTTCCACTGGCGAAGGTCGCACCGGAGGCGCGACCTTCGCCCTCCGCACCCCCAAACACTTCTACGTCTCCCCGTTTTCAGACGTCGATGTCGCTTTCGACTTTACCCTGCGCACGCCGGGTAAAAACCTCTCGATCCAAATCGACGACTACGTGGGTACCGAACGCACCCTCACCAGCACCCTCGCCGGCCCCCGCAGAGCGCTCACGGGCGCGCGCTTGGCGTGGTTTACGCTGAAGTACCCCGCACTGACCCTCCGCATCATCGCCCTCATCCACCTCCACGCAGCCCTCCTCTGGTGCAAACGCGTCCCGTGGTTTGCCAAATCCGCCCGTTCCGCCGACCAACGCGCCCTTTACCGCCCCCACTCCTCCATCGCCCGATCCGCCACCACCCTTTCATCCGCCCACCCGTCCGAAGCCCTATGAGTTCCGAGCCGCCCAACCCGTCCTCCGCCAGCGCCACCGACGATTTCGCCGACCGCGCCAAACCCAGTTTCTACCGCACGGCCGTCCTGCGCTCCTTCGCCGCGATGACGCGCGGTCACCTCCGCATCGAGCTACCCGACGGCACCTCGCACGAGATCGGCAGCCACGCCGCCGCCGTCCAGCTCACGCTGCCACTCGCCCTCCCTGCCTTCGCCCTCATTCGCGTAAAGCGGGACGCCTTCTTCAAGAAATGTCTCTTCGCCGGCGACATCGGCTTCGCCGAGTCCTACATCGACGGCGACTGGGAGACACCTCACCTCGCCGCCGTCATCGCCTGGTTTCTCCTCAACGTCGAAGATGCGCCCACGCTTTCCGGCTCGGCGAAAAAACACGCCCAGTCGTTTGCCCTCAACCTCCTGCGCCACACCAACCGCCTCGGCCATCTCCTGCGCCCCAACTCCCGCGAAATCGCCCGCCGCAACATCTCCGAGCACTACGATCTCTCCAACGATTTCTTCGCGCTCTTTCTCGACCCGTCGATGATGTATTCCTCCGCGAAGTGGCCGGCCGCCCACCCTCACTTCACCCTCGAGGAAGCCCAGCGCGAGAAAAACGACGCCCTCTGCCGCTCCCTCCGCCTCGCCCCCTCCGATCACGTCCTCGAGATCGGCACCGGCTGGGGCGGCTGGTCTCTCCACGCCGCCCAAACCTACGGCTGCCGCGTCACCACCGTCACGATTTCCCAACAACAATACGACCTCGCCCGCTCGCGCATTGCCGCCGCCGGCCTCACCGACCGCGTCGAGGTCCAACTCCGCGATTACCGCGATCTCACGGGCACCTACGATAAAATTGTCTCCATCGAAATGATGGAGGCCATCGGGCACCGCTACCTCCCTGACTTCACCGCCGTCCTGAACCGCGTCCTCAAACCCGACGGTCTCCTCGCCCTCCAGTTCATCACGTGTCCAGATTCGCGTTACGATGCGTTTCGCACCGGCATCGACTTCATCCAAAAGCACATCTTCCCCGGCTCGCTCCTGCTCTCGCTCAATCGCGTCAACGACCTCCTCTCCCGTTCGGGCGGCTTCACGTTGCACCATATCGACGATCTCGGCCACGACTACGCGCGCACCCTCCGCTTGTGGCATGAGAATTTCCGCCACCGCACTGAGCAGATCCTCGCCCTCGGCTTCGACGACCGTTTCATGCGCAAGTGGAGTTACTACCTCGCCTACTGCGAATCCGCCTTCGCCATGCGCAACATCTCCGTCGTCCAAACCCTCCACACCCGCGCGAACAACCTCAGCCTCTAGGGCCGCCGCTCGGCGGCGCGCCGCGCCCACCACCTGCTCAGGCCGTCTCTTGCTCTGTCCTCTTTATCTTCCTCTTTCGCCCGTCCTTCCCCGCACCGGAGAAAGATTAAGACAAAGAGGAAAGAAAACGCTTCACACCGTCGTCCATGTCCGCCGCCACCCTTCTCCTGCTCGCCCTCGCCGGGCTCTGCGCCAGCTTCGCTCTGCTCTATCTCGTCGCCCGTCGCCTGGATAACTACGGCCTCGTCGACATCGCTTGGTCCTACGCGTTCGGCGCCCTCGCCGCTTTCTACGCCCTCGGCGGTCCAGGCTGGCCCGTGCGCCGCGCCCTGCTCGCCGCCCTCGCCGTCGTCTGGAGTCTCCGCCTCGGTACGCACCTCGCCATCCGCGTCATCGGCCACCATCCCACCGAAGACGGGCGCTACGTCCAACTCCGCAAAAACTGGGCATCCAACTTCGTCTCGAAAATGTTTTGGTTTTTTCAAATGCAGGCCGCGTCCGTCGTCCTCCTCGCCGTCGCCTTTCTCCTCCCCTCGCTCAATCCCTCCCCGGTGCTCCATCCGCTCGAATACGCCGGCGCCGCCCTCTGGCTGCTCGCCCTCTGCGGCGAAGCCCTCGCCGACGCCCAGCTCGCCGCCTTCAAGAAAAACCCCGCAAACAAAGGCCAGGTCTGCGCCGTCGGCCTCTGGCGCTACAGCCGCCACCCAAACTATTTCTTCGAATGGCTTATCTGGGTCGCCTTCTTCGTCTTCACCCTCGCCTCGCCTTGGGGCTGGCTCGCGATCGTCGGGCCCGCCAGCATCCTTTACCTGCTCCTGCGCGTTACCGGCATCCCCATGACGGAAGAGCAAAGCCTCCGCTCCCGCGGCGACGCCTACCGTCGCTACCAAAAAACCACGAGCGCCTTCCTCCCGTGGTTTCCGAAGAAACTCCCGCCCTCTCAAAATTAATCGTTCTCGTTCTCTTAATCTTGCTCGTGCTCTCGCCGCTCGGAGAACGATGATGAAAACGCCGCACGAACCCGCTTCCATGATCGACCGTCTCCTCGAAAAAAATCTCCTCCCCGACTGGCTCCTCCGGATCGGTATCCGCCGCCTGCTCGCCCAGCGCATCCGCGACGACTCCGCCGTCTACGATCGCGCCCGTTACGTCGCCGATCTGAAGACGCGGCCGCTCGCCGAGCAAACCGCTGCCGCGAACGAGCAGCACTACGAAATCCCCACCCGCTTCTACCAACTCTGCCTCGGCAAAAATCTAAAATACTCCGGCTGCCTCTACCCCACCGGCCGCGAAACCCTCGACCAAGCCGAGGACGCCATGCTCGCCCTCTACACGGAGCGCGCTCAGCTCACCGACGGTCAAACCATCCTCGAACTCGGTTGCGGCTGGGGCTCCCTCGCCCTCTACAACGCCGCCAAGTTTCCCGGCTCACGCATCACCGCCATCTCCAACTCCCGCACTCAAAAAGAATTCATCGACGCCGAGGCCCGCCGTCGCGGCCTCACGAATCTCACGATCGTTACCTGCGACATCAACGTCTTCGACACCGCGCCCGCGCAATTCGACCGGGTCGTCTCGATCGAGATGTTTGAACATCTCAAAAATTACCAACGCCTCTTCGCCAATATCGCGCGTTGGCTCAAACCGGGCGGGATGCTCTTCACGCACATCTTCACGCATCATCGCCTGAGCTACCACTTTGTCGCCCGCGACGCCTCCGACTGGATGAGCCGCTATTTTTTCACCGGTGGACAGATGCCGGCGCACGACCTTTTCATGCAGTTCCAGGACGACCTCAAGCTCGTCTCCGATTGGAAAGTAAACGGCCGCCACTACCAGCAGACCGCCGAGCACTGGCTCCAAAACATGGACGCCCACCGCGCCGAGATCATGCCCCTCTTCGCCGAAACCTACGGCCGAGAACACGCTGAGAAATGGTGGGCTTACTGGCGCGTGTTTTACATGAGCTGCGCCGAACTCTGGGGCTACCGCGCCGGCGAGGAATGGCTCGTGAGCCACTACCTCTTCCGCAAACCCTAAGCCGGTTCAGGATTCGACGGTCAAACCCACCGCGGCCGCGAGCGTCCGCTGCCGTCCATCGAACGAAACGAGCGCCTTCGCACGCAGAAGTTTCGCCACGGCGACATGCACAATGTTGTAGGCTGCGAGATCCCACCGTTGCGGAATGCTGTTCGCTCAAACGCGCCGTGAGTCGGAAAGCCGTCGACCCATTTACGCTCGTTTCCAACTGCCGAAACCCGCGTAAATCTTCCGCCAGATCCTTCGCTGCCGCTCGTGCCTCGATCGCGGTAAAGTGACCGCGAAACACGCCCAGCTCAAAAGCGTTGCGCACCTCCAACGCGTGGAGCGATGTGAAAATCAAGGGCGCACCGGTGCGAATAAGCTAAGCCTTGGCTTGGCCGGCATTCGCCTCCGCCACATCGCAGGAAACGAGAAAGCTACTGTCCGCGTAGCAGGCCATTCGTATCAGCACGTAGGATTTGCGGGCCGCAGTTTTCGCCCCAACGGGGAGTCGGTGGTATAGCACCCAAAACTCCGGCCGCGGCTCGGAAATCACAAATCCTCCACTCTCATCGGGGGGAAATGTTTTCCAGATTTCATCTCAGCGAGAATCTTGGCCGCCATCACATCGAGCTTCGGCTGCGGCTTTGAATCGGCGATGATCCGCTCCCAAGCCGCGTCACCGTCTTCCTCCACCACCGCCGATTTTTTTTCGGTCTGCGTGGTCAGCGTGCGCCGTAGTTCACCCACTCCCGCCGATTCTTCGGCGACAACTTGCGACTGATCTCCAGCAATTCGGTTTCGGCGGCGACTTTCATGGATCAAACCGTTGGGCGTTCCCGCGGGTAGCGCAAAAGTTTTTCGATGACAGGACGCCACCCCGCAGGCATATCCTACCACTAACCGGTACTCTCCCGATGGACTCCACCTGCCGAATCCTCTTGCTCCTGCTCTGCGCCGCGCTCGCCTGTCGCGGCCGTCTCGATGCCGCCACGTCGGCAGCCACCACGGACACCCTCCTCCAGTCCGCCCTCGCTGCCGAGGCACGTTTTGATTCGCAGTCCGCCCTCGAACTTTTTCTCAAGGCCGTCTCCGCACGACCCGACGATGCCTTTTTGCTCCAGAAAGTTGCCCGCCAATACTCCGATCTCAGTTTCGACACAAAAGACAGGACCGAGCAGAAACGTCTCTGCACCGAAGCGCTCTCCTTCGCGAAACGCTCCGTGGCGCTCGAACCCCAGAACGCCGTCAACGTCCTCTCCCTCGCCATTTGTTACGGCAAACTGGCCGCCCTCTCCGACACCCGCACGAAGATTGAATACTCCCGGCTGGTGAAATCCTCCGCCGAGCAAGCCCTCGCCCTCGACCCCGCCTACGACTACGCGCACCACGTCCTCGGTCGGTGGCACTACGAAGTCGCGACCCTCGGTGCCGCCACTCGATTGATCGTGCGCCTCGTTTACGGAAGTTTGCCCGACGCCTCCACCGCCGAAGCCGTGCGTTTGCTTCAACGCGCCGCCGAGCTCGCCCCGCACCTCCCCGCTCACCGGGTGGAACTCGGTTTCGCCCTCCTCGCGAACCGTCAACGCGACGCCGCCAAACTCGCCTTCGAGCAAGCCCTCACGATGCCTCAGCGCGAAAAATACGACGAAGAAGCCCGCCAGCGCGCTCGCTCCATGTTGGAAAAATTCCGTTAATCCACCTGCTGCGAAATTGGCATCAGAGGCTTGTGGGCCGCGAGTCCAGTGAGCGTTACCGTGCGAGCGGTTGCGCGTTTGTCCACTCGCGGGGGGCCTTGGTCGCCTTGAGCGCGTGAGTCGGACCTGGGCGAAACCTTCCCGTCTTCACAACGCCAGGGGTGTCGCCAAGGTCATTCGCCGACAAGCGCGGGGCGACGACCAGGAGGCATTTTGGCAGTAGGGCGCGGTCTTTAACCCTGCCCTCTTCCACCGACCCTCAACTCGACGCCGCTTTCCGCTGCGCCCACTTCCCGAGCGGCACCGCCACCGCACAGCATGCCGCCGGAATCCACGCGGCGCTCGCCAGCAGTGCGGCGGCGTCCACGAAGGGGATGAACGCGAGCAGCTTTCGGACAATCTTCCCGAGTTTCTCAGCCGGTGCGCCGGGATGATATTCGCGGCGGGCCAGCAGGCTCAGGACGACGATGTAGAAAAAGAGCGCCCCGAGCCACGTGATGAAGACCGTGCCCATTGCTTGGCCGGGCAACGTTGCCAGCGTGACGGCGAGCATCACGCGGCAGCCAGCCATCAACAGCACGGAGCCCGTCCAGCGTTTGTGGAGCCAATCATAGAGGAGAATCACCCCTCCAAGTCCCGCGGCGGCGAACGGTGACGCACCGAGGAACCCGAGCAGACCCAGGCCGAGGGCGAGTTGCAGGCCACCCACCCAGCCGGCGGTCGCGCGCGCGATTAGGCCACGCGGGATCGCACGCTCGGGCCGATGCTGACGGTCGAAGCCGGCGTCGAAAACGTCGTTCAACGTCGTGCCTCCGGCGTAGGCGAGGCTCCCGGCGAGGAGCGTGAGCACGAGCACGCCGGGCGCCGGCCACGCGCCGACGACGGGCGTGGAGAGCACGAGGGCCGCAAGGACATTGCTCCAGACGGACGGAAAGTTTCCGGCGCGGGCGAGGTCGAGCCAGAGGCGGAAGGAGGAAACGGCGGGAGGCGCGGAGGTCATCGTCGCCCGCTTCGTGAGAAGCGGGAGGGGCGCTCACACGGGGTGACGTCAGTCCCTGCTCTCACGAGCAGGGCTACCGGGAAAAAATTAGCCATGTTAGGCGAGGCCTCGCTCGCCGAGCGCCGCGAGCGTCCACTCGTATTCGCGCACGAGCTGATCTTCGATACCGATGCGCAGTGCAGGCGGGAGGACTTCCCAGGTGTAGGTTTCCATCTCCGCGTGTTGGCACGCGTCCGGATGCGTCTTCATCCAATCGAGCGCGCCGAGCAGGTGGTCGCGCGTATCGCCGAACGGCGCACCGGGCGCGGCGTGCAGCGGCAGGTGAAAATGCACGCGCCACTCGTCGTCGGGCTGCGACGGCACGGGGTCGGCGAGGGCATCCGGCAAGTCGACGTAGCGCTGCCGCACGAGGCCGGTAGCGCCGTTACCCACCACGACTTGGTGCAGGTAAGTCGGCTCAACAAAGGCGGCGAGCGCGGCGCGACCGGCAGCGTCGGGCTTCACCCGGAGTGCGGAGCTGAGGTGGATCTTGCTCAGACGGAGGCCAGCGGCGGCGAGGCGATCGAGCGCGGCGGGCGCAGACTCAAACTCCACGCCGAGATGGCAGCAGTCGTAATTGACACCGACGCGGCGCAGCAGGCCCTCGGCGTCGACGGCGCGATCACTGGCGCGCCAGCCGTTGAAAAAATCGACCGTCTCGGGCGTCGTTTCGAAATAACAACAGGGCTCCGGTTCGAGGCCGAGGTGGAGATCGTGGCCGGTGCGCGCGGAGAGTTCGGCGACATAGCGACCGATGGCGGTGACATTAGAAAAAATCGCGGCGCGGCGCGCGGGGTCGTCGTGCGTCCAGCCTTTGAAGGAACCGGGTACCGTGCTCACGCTGCCGGCGACGCCCGCGGGCACGAGCTGTGCGATGAGAGCGAAGAGGCGTTGCGTGTAGGCGAGACGCTCGGGCGTAGACCAGTCTGGCGCGTAGACCTGCTCTTTTACGCGCGTGCCGTGGAAGCTGCCGAAGGGAAATCCGTTGATCGTGAAAACGTAGCAATCGTGCGTGTCGAGCCAGTGACGAAATGCGGCGAGTGCGGCCGGTTGCGCGAGTTCTTCAGCGGCCCGAGCGCCGAGGCGCAGACCGATCGCGTAAGAACGACCGGCGGCGATGCGGCGGCGAACGACGAGGGTGTGGCGCTCGAGCGTGTCGAAGGTCTGCGCCCACGTTTCACCGCGGTGGACGTTCGTGCAGTAGGCGAGGTGGATGCCGTGGTTGAGTTTCATGCCGACGGATCAAACACCGAGACGAAACTTCGGACACTGGGAGAGGAAGCGGACCGGATTCTGGTAGAGCACCTGATCGACGAACTCGGTGCTGTGGCCCCGGCGGCGCATCTCGAAGGCCGTCTTCGGCACAGCGAGCGGATCGCTCACGCCCCAGTCGCACGCGGAGTTAAGCCAGATGCGCTCGCGCCCGCAGATTTCGAGCATGTCAACGGCGCGCGGCGGCGAGGATTTTGAATCCGGGTAGAGCGTGATGCCCGCCCAGAACCCCTGATCCAGCACGTATTGGATCGTGTGCTCCTCGACGTGGTCGATGATCACGCGTCCGGGTTTCACCCCTTGATGCGAGCGGAGCAGATCGACGATGAGCCGCGTGCCCTTGAGCTTGTCTTCGAGGTGCGGCGTATGCACGAGAATCAGCTGGTCGTGCTTCACCGCGAGGTCGACGTGCTGCTCGAGGACGTTGAGTTCATTGCGCGTATTGCGGTTCAGACCGATTTCGCCGATGCCGAGGACGTTCGGTTGCGAGAGGAACTCGGGGATCATCGCGAGCACATCGGCAGCGAGGGCGAGGTCTTCGGATTCCTTGGGGTTGATGCAGAGCCAGGAAAAATGCGGCAGGAGAAATTTCGCGGCGCGCGCAGGCTCATACTCCGTGAGCTGGCGAAAATAGTCACGGAAGCCGTCAACTGAGCTGCGGTCGTAGCCAGCCCAGAAGGCGGGTTCGCAGACGGCCTGACATCCAGCCGTGATCATCGCCTGATAGTCGTCAGTCGTGCGGCTGACCATGTGGCCGTGGGGCTCGATGTAGCGCATGAGGGGAAGTGAAAGTGAGGGTGAGAGTGAAACGGAAAGTGAGAGGGACGACCCGTGGCTGATCTTAGCGGCGAGTAGCCGCCACTTTCACCTTCACCTTCACTTTCATTTTTACCTTCACTCCAACCGTTGCGGACGGCAGCCAGGCGCCGAGGGCGGCTTTGCCGGTGGAGACGGCGTCGGGTTTCGTGGTCGGATCGCTCAAACGTTCTAGGATGCGACGGGCCCGCTCGGGTTTTCCATCGAGGAGAACCTGGGCCGCTGTGCGCAACGCCACGCAGCGGAAGTCGTCCGCCGCACCATGGCGCTCGACGCGATCGAGAAACGCGGCGACCTCGATGAGTTTGGCGCGCACCGGCACGAAACCGTGGTCAACGAGCGCACGCGGCGCGGCGGCGGCGGGCAACTTTCCCTGCGGTCGTGGGGTACGCTTCGTGGGCATGGGCGGAGAGGAGTTCAAAAGTCACATTCGTGAAAACAGGTCAAAGTAAACATCGCCCGAAACGGAAATCAACCCCGGTGCCGAACACGGAACGTTTGAACCGTTCCCCGCGCTCACGCGTCATCTCCGGAACGCGACCCATGACCGAACAGCTCATCCTCGTTAATCAGCACAACCGCGCGGTCGGCTGCGGGGAAAAATACGCCGTGCACGCGGCCGGGCTGCTCCACCGAGCGTTTTCGATTTTTTTGGTCGATGCCGTCGGACGCATTTTGCTGCAACAGCGGAGCAAGGAAAAATATCATTCGGGCGGGTTGTGGGCGAACTCATGCTGTGGCCACCCTCGACCGGGCGAGACCACCCTCCGGGCCGCCGAGCGCCGGCTCGGTGAAGAGCTCGGGGCCACCACGAAACTGCGCTTCGGTTTCCGCGCACACTATCGGGCCGAGTTCGCGAACGGTCTGGCGGAAAATGAAATCGTTTATGTTTTCTTCGGAGTGGTGCCAGAAAAACTGCGGCCCCATCCCGCCGAGGTGGCCGCAGTCGCCTTCCGTGATTTCGCGGCTCTCAAGCGGGACGCCACCCGAAATCCCGAGCATTATGTTTTTTGGCTGCACCATTATCTCACGCGACACGACCGCGAGATTCGTGCGGGGTTGCGCGGAGTGTGGTAACCCGGCCGGTGGCCGGGTGCCCATGAGGCAGGAAAGCCGGAGTGCCCGGCCACCGGCCGGGCCTCCACGCAAGCCGCGCGGTGCCGCACCGCGCCGCTCACACCTTCGCCCCGTCGGTCACCGTCACGTAAGGCTCCTCACGCAACTCTGCGGCGCGTTTCCCCGCGAGGAGCTGCCACCAAACACGGGCGTTTGCGAGCAACACGATCACGACGAGCACGAGAAACGTGCCGGTCACAATCGCGTCCACGCGATTGTTGAAGAGTTGCGCGCTCCACAGCTTGAGCTCGGCGGGTGTCCCGCCGGCGGCGATTTTTGTCTCAAAGTTTTTCGCCAGAGCGAGGAATCCGAGGGGCGCGGGGCTGAAAATCTTCATGAGGCCCGCGCTCATCGTCACGGCGAGCAGCCAGCACAGGGGCGCGACGGTGACCCATACATAGCGCGTCCGGCCCATCTTGATCAGTACCGTGGTGCCGAGCGCGAGGGCGAGCACCGCGAGCAGTTGGTTGGCGATGCCAAAGATCGGCCAGAGGGAATTGATCCCACCGAGCGGATCGACGACGCCTTGGTATAAGAAGTAGCCCCACGCGCCGACGAAGAGTGCGGTGGCGAGCGTCCCAGCGCTGTTGGATTGAGTATTACCCAAAGGTTTCCAAAGGGTGCCGAGCAGGTCTTGCACGATGAAGCGCCCCACCCGCGTGCCCGCATCGATCGTGGTGAGGATGAAGAGCGCCTCGAACATGATCGCGAAGTGATACCAAAGCGCGAGGGCCGATGGGCTCTGGAAAACACCCGCAAACATGTGCGCCATGCCGACCGCGAAGGTCGGCGCACCGCCGGTGCGGCCCACCATATTTTTTTCACCCACACTCGCGGCGAGCGCCGACATTTCGCCCGTCGTCACCGGGAAGCCGAGGGCGGTGACTTTGGCAGTCACTACTTCGGGGGTGCCGGCCATATTAATGGCGAAATATTGGCCGGGCTCCATCGCGCACGCGGCGATGAGGGCCATGATGCCCACGCACATTTCCGTGACCATCGCGCCGTAGCCGACGATGCGGATGTCACGCTCGTTGCCCAGTAGCTTGGGCGTGGTGCCTGACGAAATCAGCGAGTGGAAACCCGAAATGGCCGCGCACGCGATCGTGATGAAAACAAACGGAAACACTGGACCGGCAAACACGGGTCCGCTGCCATCGATGAACTTCGTGAGGGCCGGCATTTTTAGCACGGGCGCGAGCACGATCACCGCGATGCCGAGGGCGATCACCGTGCCGATCTTCATAAACGTGCTGAGGTAATCCCGCGGTGCGAGCAGTAGCCACACCGGCAGAACGGAGGCGGCGAAACCGTAACCCATAATCCACCACGCGATCGTCGTACCGTTGAGGGTGAGAAATTCTTCCAGTTTCGTGCCGTGGAGAAACTGGCCGCCCCATACGGAGGCGAGCAGCGCAGCGACGCCCAGCACGCTGATGACGGCGAGACCTTTTCCGCTCTGGCCCACCCCGCGCATCCCGAGCCCCATCAGCACGGCGATCGGCATCGTGCAGGCGATGGTGAAGAGGCCCCACGGACTTTCCGCGAGCGCCTTGACCACCACGAGGGCAAGCACGGCGAGCAGGATCACCATAATGGCGGCGATGCTCACGAGGGCGATACTGCCGGCAAACGGACCGACCTCGTCGCGCACCATTTGGCCGAGCGATTTTCCGCGGCGGCGCGTGGAGCAAAACAGAATCACCGAATCGTGCACCGCGCCGCCCATGGTGGCACCGATGAGCATCCACAACATCCCGGGCAGGTAACCAAATTGCGCCGCCAGCACGGGGCCGACCAACGGTCCGGGACCAGCGATGGCGGCGAAATGGTGACCGAAGACGACCCACTTGTTCGTTTTCACGAAGTCACGTCCGTCGGCGTTGACCGTGGCGGGCGTGGCGCGGAGTTCGTCGAGCGTGAGGACCTTGGCCATGAGCCAGGCGGAGTGGAAACGATAGCTGATCGCGAAGACGCAGAGCGCGGCGACGACCATCCAGAGGGCGTTGACGGGTTCGCCGCGCGACCACGCGAGCACGCCGATCGACCCGGCCCCCAGTAGGGCGACGAGGGTCCAGCCCAGAATGCTGAGTGGGTTGGGTGGAGAAGAGGGCACGGGGACAGTAGCGGTGGTCATGATGAGGGAGGGGTTTCGCGAGAAGATGTCGGCCGACTTCCCGTGGGCAAGCCCGCCCTCGACTCGCGCGGTAAATTTCCCGCTGGGCGATCTCGCACCCGTTTTCTCAGCGAGACAGCCGCTGCTCATTCAGCGCCCAATCGTAGTCGGTAAACGTCACTTTCACCTCGCCCGGATCAACCAACGCGTTGCGCTGGGCCTCGGGCAGAAACGTTTTCACATACGCGGCCAACGAGCCGGCCTGCTTGGTGAAATCATCGCCATACCACTTGAAAATCGGCGAGAGGTGCAACGTACCGGTTTTCGCGTCGAAGCGATTTTTTTCGGGCGTTCCGAGGAACACCCGCGCTTGTTCATCCAGCTGGGTGTTCAGGCGGGCGCCGACATACGGCTCGCCGCGCAGCGGCGGACAACTCACCGCCGCACACACGAGCGCAAAATGGATGCGTGGCTCGCGGTAATTCACGCGGATCATTTTGTGTTCCAGGTGATCGAGCGTGATGACCTGCCCGCCCTGGCGCACGATCAACTCGCTCCACGCCGCGCCTGGCAGCGTGCCGATGTCGCGAATGCTCTGCAGGGGATAGTGATTGATGATCAGGCGTAGCGTCTGCGCGTTATAGAGATTGAGGAGCAACGCGAGCCGGTCGACCTCGGGCCAGCGCGCAAATGCCGCGGCCGGCACGACGGCAATCTCCTGCAAGTAGGCGTCGAGTTCGACCGGATCGGCTTTCAGTTTGGCGTAATCGACGTTCGCGTTCTTTACGAAGGAGGTTAACACTCGGCCGAAACGCGCATGGGTCTGGTCGAATGCTTCGGCGCCACGCGCAACGAGCCCGGCCAAGGCGACCAACGACAGTGAGAGGATGAAACGAAAGCGCAGAGTAATCATTGGAGCAGCGGGTGGAACAGCGGGGCTGAGCCTAATCCCTCCGCCCGCAGTTAACCGCGACCCAGACACAATCGCAACCGACCGTTCACAGAAAAAGGGCGGGCGCGTGGTCTCCGTTCCCGAAAGCCGGGCGCTCTTCGGCGGTGTGCTCGTGAGCTTAATTCTTGGATTTTCAGGAGGTGATTGAGGAGGACGCATGCGTTTACGCGTGCGGGCGAGTTTCGTTCCTTGGCAGTCGGCCTCGGCCGGTCGTAGGGCCGAGCCCCTCCACGCCCGCGCCTTCACTCGCCAGCACTCGCCAGCAAGTAGGGAGCACACAGTGGCCACCCTTCCCCTGCTCCGGTGTGCTTTACCTGTCCCGCCTACGCTTTCTCAGCCGGTCCGTCTGCGTCGGGGGGGCAGGCGATGGAAAGCGGTCCCTCAGGCAGGATGGCCGTGGCGATCGGGCCTCCGCCCAGCTTTGCAATCAGTTCCCGAATGGTTCCCACCGGGTCCTGGGTGTGTTCCGTACGGTTAAGGAGGCGGTCCTCGGGCGAGAGCTCCGAGAACAGGACGATACGTGCTTTTTCGAGACACTGCATCAGCGTCTGCACCTGCCACTGGTCGTGGCGTGTCACCTTAGTCGCCAAAATTTTGGAGTGGAGCTCATCGTTGTCGCAAGGCTCGGAAAGAATCTCCGCAAACTCGCCTTCCATCGGGAGACCGTTGTTGCAGCGGCTCAATGCGAGGATCACCCCGCCCGGCTCCACAATGCGCGCGGCAGCGGATATCCCCTTCACCGTCTGATAGAAATTTTGATCCAGCGGAAAACCGGAGTTGGTGGTGATGACCAAAGGATAACGCCGAGGCACCTTTACGGTCGCCTCCGCCAGTGCTGCCGCGCAGCCCGCGTTGTGAGCCGCCACCAGCTCCCCGGCAAAGATGCCGGTGATCGCCTTGGAGTGGTTCAGCGTAACGTTGACAATGAAATGCGGCGGGAAGAGCGCCACCATCTCACGCGTCAGCGCCTGGAGGGGATTGTCGAAAATCCGCGCCCACGTCGCATGCGGATGCGCGATCAGCGAGGCCCGATGAAAGTGCCGCACAGTCTCCAGCCCCGCGATACCGGGCACCAGAGCCTTGGATCCGCCGGAGAAGCCAGCGTAGAAATGGGGCTCAATAAAACCCGTGGTAATGCGCAGATCCGCCTCCACCCACAACCGGTTCAACCAACACTCCCCACCGCACGACGAGGATCCCACATGGACAAGATTCGCGGCGTCTTGACAGTCGTGATTGACCACGCGGAATCGTCCAGCCGCCTCTCCCAGCATCCGGACCATTTCCTCGCGCGTGGAGCCCCTGTGAGTCCCTGTGCCGATCAAAATCGTCACGCATGTGTCCGGCAAGCCCAGCTCCGCCGTGATCCACGGAAGCAAAAGATGATCGGGAACGGGTCGCGTGTGGTCGGCCACTGCAATGACCACCTTCGGCTCACGCAACTCGGAGCGTGCTTTCGCCAGGGCCCGCTTCGCAACCTCCACCAGCGGGAGGGATCCGATCGGATCGCGAACCGCGCTCTGGAAGGAGGTCTCTCCATGCTCCAGCGCTTTTGGATTAGCGGGCAAAAACACGGCGGGATCCATCCCTGGAATATCTAGGGGCAAATCGTAGCCTTCCTTGCCGTAAGCAAGTTTCACCGAGGTCCCCGCCATGTGCTGGTTAGTTTCCATTTTCAGAGTGTCCTAGGTTAGAATTCAAACGTCCGTTCGTGCTCGTTTCACCTCGCAGATCCGGCGCCTCTGCCCGCCAAGTGCGTTGGCGAGCGGGCGGCGAAACACGCGACAATGACGCGTGCACGACTACTGGGTAAGCCCCGCCAACTTGGTGTTGGTCTCTTGGAGCCGGCGCGAGAGCACCCGCAGCATATTGAGCGCAATCTCCGGGCTGTCCTTAATCAGCTTGAGGAAGGTATCTCGGTCGATCGAGAGAAAGTGCGTGGCCTTGCTCGCCACAACCTTCGCCGAGGCCACCGCGTGCGGATCCAAAATGCTCATTTCTCCGAAAACCTGACCCTTGCCTAGCTTGGTCACCTCGACCTCGTTGTGCAGGACATCAACCGCGCCCTCGCACACAACATACAGGTTCGCGTTCGGCTTGCCCTGCTCAAGAATAGTGGCACCGCTCTCCACGCGGAGCTCCTGCAACAGCGGCGCAATCTTGGCCAGTAACTCGTCCGGAGTGCTTGCGAAATAATCCGTGGACTTCAGCAGGAGAACCTTGCGAAACACCGAGAGAGCCTTGCCATCATCCGCGAACTGATCCGCGGTCAGCTTGTCAACCTTGGCGGCGCGGGCGATGTCGATGACACCCTCTAAAACGTAACCGGGCTTGAACCCGAAGTTCTTGATCTCAGGCCTCGACATGACGCCACTGAGTACCAGTACCGTCTCAAGCTGGGACTCGATTCCCACCAGGATGTCGGTGTCCATCCGGTCGCCGATCATCACCCCGTCCTTTGCCTCGGCGCCGATGGCGTCCAGGGCCAGACGCATCATGAGCGGGTTGGGCTTCCCGATATAGTAGGCCTTTTTACCGGTGGTGATTTCCAGCACCGAGGCGAGTGCCCCCGCGCTCGGGGCCATATGCCCCTCCACAGGGTAGAATGCGTCGGGGTTGGTCACAATTAAGTGGGCACCCTTGTTGACCAACTTCGAGGCATGCTCAAGGACCTGATAGCGATAGTTCGGCGTACGCCCCATCACCACGTAGTCGGGGTTCGAATCGTTCATCGAGTAGCCCGCTTCATAGAGCGCCCCCATCAACGCCGGCTCACCAATCACATAGGCGGTCCCCTTGGGCTTCTGACGCGCAAGATAGCGGGCTGTCGCCAGCGCGGACGTGAAGAAGTGCTTGGGATCCACCTCGATCCCCATCCGATACAGCTTCTCGCTGAGCTCTCGGGGCGTTCTGGTGCTGTCGTTGGTCAGAAACAGGAAGTTCTTGTTCGCCTTGAGCCACTCCACAAACTGGAGGACGCCCGGCAGCAACTGGTTCCCGCGGTAGAGGACGCCGTCCATGTCGCAAACGAAGACTTTCTTGGCGAGCAGGCTATCGAGATTGGGTGTCTGATTCATCGGAAGTGTTTGGATTTTGCTAAATAAAGAAGTAAGCCATGCAGAATTTTCGGGTGGGCAACCTGAATCTTGGTAAATTTTGGGTGTCGAGTGCAGGGCACGGTCTTTCGTGTTGAGGGCAAGGATTGACTCCGGTGGCGAGGAGGACGCGCAGGCCGGCGGTGGGAGGGAAGTGGAGTCGTTCGCGGATTTCCGGGCGGGAAACACCGGGCAAATGCTCCGGCCGCAACGCACACGGGGCGTTGCGCCGGAGGGCGAGCCTGGCGTGCAGGGCAGGCCGCGGCATTTTATTTTGACTTCAGTTCGGGCCTGCGAATCTTTCGGGAATTAATGGTCGATGTCCTTGTCCCAATCGGAAGCTTGTCGGCGAAAGAAGCCGCGCTGCGCGCGTCGCTGCGGCCGAAGCTGGCGCTGGGCTTGATCGTGGCCTTCTCCGGCGGCGTGGATAGCTCGTTTCTCCTTTGGATCGCGGAGCAGGAGCGAAGGCGCCACGGCGGGAAGCTGCTGGCCGTCACTGCGGTGAGCGCGAGCCTCGCGCAAGTGGAGCGGGAGGACGCGACGCGATTGGCCGCCGAGCTCGGAGTCGAGCACCGCTGGGAAAACAGCCTCGAGCTGTCGAATCCCGACTATGCGAAAAACGACTTGTCGCGTTGCTACCATTGCAAGACCGAGCTTTTCCGGCTGAGCCATGCGCTCGCCGGCAGCCTCGGCTATGCCTTCATCGCTTACGGTTACAATGCGTCGGATCGCGGTGATTTTCGCCCGGGCCGGCAGGCCGCGTTGGAGCAGGGCATCGTCGCGCCGCTCGATGAGGCCGAGCTGGCGAAGGAGGACATCCGCGCACTCATGCGCTTACACCAGATTCCCTTTTCCGAAAAAGCCGCGAGCCCGTGCCTCAGTTCGCGGTTGATGACCGGAGTCGCCGTCACCCCCCAGCGGCTGCGCGACGTCGAGGATTGCGAGGCGATTTTGCGCCGCGCCGGGTTGGATGCATTCCGGGTTCGGTTGCACGAACACGCCGGCGTGCAATGGCTGCGGCTGGAGGTAAACCCGGCGGAGATGAGCAAGGCCCTGTCCGTCCGCGAAGAACTTCACCAGCTGGCGCGACCGCGTGGTTATGCGTGGGTGACCCTCGACCTTGGCGGCTACCGCATGGGCGGCGGCACGGTGCGCTCCAGCTGATCCGATGAACGAGGACGAAATCCGCACCTTGTTGGAAGGTCTGGCGGCCGGGGCCGTGCAGCCGGCAGCGGCGTTGCAGCGCTTGAAAAGCGGTCCGTTCCGCGAGGGGAATCTCGGGTTCGCGCAGGTGGATCACCACCGGAGGCTGCGGCAGGGCTTGGGCGAAGTCATCTTCGGCGAGAGCAAGACGCTGGAGCAAATCCGCGCCATTGCCGCGGAAGCGGGCGGTGGCGGGGCGCCCGTGCTGATCACTCGGCTGCAGCCGGAAAAAGTCGCAGGCTTGATCGCCGCATTTCCCGCCGGCCGGGCAAATGCCCCCGCGCGGACGTTCATCCTCAACGCACCCCCGATCTCCGCGGCCGGAACAGATCTGCCGCACGTGGCCATCGTAACGGCCGGCACGAGCGATCTGTTTGTCGCGGAAGAGGCGGCCGAGGTCTGCATCGCCATGGGCGTGCCGTGCGAGCGTTACTACGACATCGGCGTGGCGGGGATTCACCGTCTCCTCCAACGGGCTGACAAGCTTCAGGCGGCGACCGCCTTGGTCGTCGTCGCGGGCATGGAAGGTGCGCTCCCCAGCGTCGTCGCCGGATTGCTGGGCCGGCCGGTCTTCGCCGTGCCGACAAGCGTGGGCTACGGGGCCAGCTTCGGAGGCGTGAGCGCCTTGCTGTCGATGTTGAACTCCTGCGCCCCCGGCGTGAGCGTGGTGAACATCGACAATGGTTTTTCCGCCGCCTTCGCCGCTTGTCAGGTCGTGCGCGCGGTGCGGGCGGCCGGCGCCAACTCCCGATGAGCCGAATACTTTTCCTGGACAGCGTCGCTGGTGTCGCCGGCGACATGTTCGCGGCCGCGTTTGTGGATGCCGGGCTGGTGACTGCGGCCGAACTCGCGGCGCTCCCCGCGCAACTCGGATTCAATTCCGTGGAAATCTCCGCTCGCGCCGTCACCAAGGCAACGATGCGCGCCACCCATCTCAGCGTGACCTCCCGGTCCGACCGCGTGCCTCACTCCCTCAGTCATGCCCACGCCGCGCCGGCTCACGCACACCACGCGCATGAGCCTCACGCGCACGAAACATCTCCCGAGAGCGACAGCGAGTCGCACCTCGTCGTGGAGGCCGGGGCGGATCACGCGCACACCCATTACGCCGACATCGATCGGTTGATTGGCGGTTGCCCCCTGGCCGCCCCCGTGCGTGCCCGGGCGCAAATGATCTTTCGCCTGCTGGCCGAGGCGGAGGCGGCCGCCCATGGCATGGCGGTGGAGGACGTGGCGTTTCACGAAGTCGGCTCGATCGATTCGATCATGGATGTGGTCATGGCCGCTTATTGCATCGAGAAGCTGGGCCCGGCGCGGTACTGCGCCACCCCGATCCGTCCCGGACGCGGTTTCATCACGATGGCCCACGGCACGCATCCCGTGCCGCCGCCCGCGAGCGCGCGCCTGCTGGCCGACCTGCCCATCGCCGCCACGCCGGCCGCGATCACGCGCACCAACGTGGAACTGTCCACGCCAACGGGCATCGCCATCCTCAAATCGCTCGCGCCCGAATTTCTCGCCGAGGTTCCCGCCGGGACGATCCGTCAACAGGGTTTGGGCGCGGGTACGATGGACTTGGGCTCGTTTCCCAATGTGTTTCGCCTGATCGTGCTCGACGCCAATCCGAGTCCGGGCGCCACCCACGCCTATGAAGCAGATCAGGTGGTCGAGATTGTCAGCAATATCGACGACGACTCCGCGGAGCACATCGCGTGGCTCGCGGAGCAGTTGCTCGCCCGCGGCGCGCTCGACGTCTGGCTCACGCCCGCGATGGGCAAGAAGGGCCGGCCGCTGACCTGCTTGTCGGTTCTGGCGCAGGCCGCCGATTGGTCAGCCTACGCGGACTGGCTGCTGCGAAACAGCACGACCTTTGGGCTGAGATATCGCACGTGGGATCGCTTGAAGCTTGCGCGGCGCTTCGAACGGCGCGCGGTCGCCGGCGGAGAAATTACGTACAAGGTGGGCCTCACGACGACGGGCGAAGTGTTGAAGGACAAGCCCGAGTTCGACGAGCTGCGTGTGCACTGGGAGCAACGCAGTAGCGACCGGAAGTAGCGGCGGCCGCAATCGGAGAAACGGGGGGCCAAAGCGCCCCGGCGAGGTCAGTGCTTCGCGCCCGCCAGGTCGCGCTCGGCTGGTGCCTCGCGGACAAAAAGGGGCCGCGACGAAAATTGGTGCGCGGCCCATACCCATGCGCAAACCACCGCGAAGCCGAGGAGGACGATCGGGGCTCCCTGCTCCGAGGGGTGGGAAACATCCCACGTCACATCATGTCCGGCGTGTCCGGGATGGGCGTGCGCGACCGTGGCCGACGCGAGGGCGATGAGCGACGACAGGGCAAAAAAAGTCGATTAATAATCACCACAAAACCGGAGATGACGCCGCAGCCCGGGGCAATCCTAAATCTACTTCGGGCGGTTTCCGTGTGGCATTTCGGCTGCGACTGGCTCGGCCGCGGACGATGTTATCAGACCGTCGGCCGCGAATCGCCCACCCGAGCGAGCAGACACCGGCCGTGTTGGCGCGCGAGCGCGGAATCAACTGACCACGCTGCGGGCGTCGATTTTACCGACGACGGGCAGAGGCAGAATAGCGTCCCGACCCTGGAGCGTTTGAGCCAGTGCGCATCGTCGGCGGCGGTTGTGCGGACGCGGCGGTGGCGCGCCCGGCGACCACGGTGCGTTGACCGCAGGGAAGCGAGCTAGCGGTCGAGCAGGAAGCTGCGGCGCTGGAGCGGTTGGTCCGCGAGCTCATGGCGCCAGGTTTACGATCGGAGCGCGGCTATCCCGATTTTTGTGACGACGCGCACCACCCAACTACGCAAGGGCTGCAACGGCCTGTTTGGCTTGGTCCGGGCACGGCGGGAGTGCGCTATCAATTCTTCAAGACTTGGCATTGCAGCGTCGCACGCGCTGCACGCACCCGCCTCACCACACTAAAAGCGGCGGCCAAGACTTTTGTAAAAATCTGGCGACGACCCATGAAAAAATCTGGCTAATCGGCTGACCGACTTCTTCTCTGAAACCACCAATGCCCTCTCCGCAGGTTTCAATTCAAAGATCCGAGTCATCACGTCAGACTCACAGGGCTTCCGCCGTTTCGCGCACCTTCGCGCGCGCATCCTCGTTCACTGCGGCACACTCAGCTTGGTGACGGATTTGCCCCGTCCCTCACCGGGCTGCCACGGAGAAACCGTAACAACTATTTTTACACCGGCGTGACGAACTTCATTCTTATCGCGGTATGCATGCTGGCAGGGATGTTGTTACGGAGATTCGGCACCCTCCCAGCGGATGCACACAAGGGCGTCAATGCGTGGCTCATCTACCTCGCAATGCCCGCAATTTCATTCAAACACCTCCCCTACGTGGTGTGGAGCCCGGAGCTCTTGGTTCCCATCCTCGTCCCGCTGCTCGTGTTCGTCGCAGGATTGGCGTACGTAAAACTGTACGCGAAAATTAATTCCATCGCCCCGGCGACGACCGGCGGTCTGATCCTCATGGCTGGCCTCGGCAACACCGGCTTCGTCGGGCTCCCCCTCGTGTCCGCTTACTTTGGAGAACTCAACATGGGGACCGCGGTCATCTGCGATCAAGTGACGGTCCTCTTGGTCTCCACGCTCGGTGCTGCGATCGCGATCAAAGCGTCAGGTGCGAAAACGGTGGAGCTATCGGATATCCTGAAAAAAGTTCTCCGCTTCCCCCCTCTGATCGGCTGCCTGCTGGCGCTCACCGTGCCTCGATGGGTGGACATTTCGCCCGCGGCGCCCTTGTTCCAAGCGGTGGCAGCAACGACGGCACCTCTAGCCCTATTTTCCATCGGCCTGCAGCTGAGGCTGGAGGGGTGGACGCAGCAGGCCGGGGTCGTCGGCTCGGTTTTAGCGTACAAACTGGTCCTTGCGCCCGCGATCGTCCTTGCGGCGCTCATGTTTTTTCAGGTGAAAGGAGCCACCGCCGAGATTAGTCTCTTTCAAATGGGCATGCCGTCGCTCCTCTCTGCGGCGGTGGTGGCCAGCGAGTACAACCTTAATCCCCCCCTCATGAATAGGATTGCGGGCATCGGGATTGTGGCGGGCCTAGGCACTTCGTACCTGTGGTTTTTGGCTACCAAGCTGCTGGCTTAGTCGTTCGTCGCGTAAATTAAGAAGGACATTTCTCAAGGGAGCCCCTGAGCCTCCTCACGCTTGCGCCCTTTCAAGGGCTTGGCGGCAGATTATCGGCAGGGTGAACTGCGTAACTTGCGTGAGCTGCGGCTCCCAGAACGGCGAAACACGCGTGAGCCGATTTTGCGGCGGATGGGCTCCCTGCTGGCGAGGGAAACCGGGACCAAGTCTTAATTCTTTCATTCAGTTGCGCCTCCAAATCCACGGCTGGACGCGCGCCCGCCGCACCCACGCCTCAGTCAAACACCACGGTCTTGTTGCCGTAGACGAGCACGCGCCCTTCAAGGTGCCACCGCACCGCCTGCGCGAGCACGGTTTTCTCTAAATCGCGCCCTTTGCGCACGAGATCTTCGACCCCGTGGCGGTGCGTCACCTGCGCGACGTCCTGGTGGATAATCGGCCCTTCGTCCAAATCACGCGTCGCGTAGTGCGCCGTCGCGCCGATGAGCTTCACACCGCGCGCATGCGCCTGATGGTAGGGCTTGCCACCCGCAAACGCCGGGAGAAACGAGTGGTGAATATTGATCACCGGCCGGCCGATTTTTTCCAACAAGTCCGCCGACAACACTTGCATGTAACGCGCGAGCACGACGAGGTCGGCGCCGACTTCGTTGAGCAGCGCGAGCTGCCGCGCCTCCGCCTGTGGCTTCGTGTCGGCCGTCACAGGGATAGCGTGGAACGGCACCCCGTAGCCGCGCGCCGCCTCGGCGAGATCGGTGTGATTGCCGACGATCGCCACGATGTCCCCGGAAAAATCACCCGCCTTCCACCGTAAAATCAGATCGTGAAAACAGTGGTCCGCCTTCGAAACAAACACCGCAATGCGCGCGCGGCGGCTCGAGAGGATCACCTTGACCTGCATCCCCAGCGACGCCGCGAACGCCAGAAAATCCGCGGCCTCCCGCTCCGCGACTCCCGCCGCTCCCGTCGGCACCCACTCAATGCGCTGGAAGAAAATCCCCGCCTCCCTGTCGCGATGTTGGTCGGCGTGGAGGATATTGCCGCCTCGTGCAAAAATCCATCCCGAGACCCGCGCGACGAGGCCGGGCTGGTCGGGACCGTGCAACAGAGCGATGAGCGTAGGTGTTTCCATGGCGGTCGGAAAACCCAACGGGAAACCCGCCAACATCCAAGCTCCAACCGCGTCCTCCTCCCCGTCAGGCCGTCCTCAGGGAACGAGCAGTACTTTCCCCGTCGTCTGCCGGCCTTCGAGCGCGCGATGCGCCTCCGCCGCCTGCGCGAGCGGATAGGTCGCGCCGATGCGCACCTTGAGCGCCCCCGACTCCACCCAGCCGAACAACTCCCCGGTGCGCGCCTGCAGCTCCGCCGTCGTGAGCGTGTAGTGCGCGAGCGTCGGCCGCGTGAAAAATAACGAACCCTTCTGCGCCAACACGAGCGGTGCAAACGGAGCCACCGGCCCGCTCGAGTTGCCATACGAGACAAACATCCCGCGCGGCCGCAGACTCGCCAGCGTCCCGTCAAACGTGTCTTTGCCGATCGCATCGTAGGCGACGTCAACACCGCGCCCAGCGGTAAACGCCCTCACCGCCTCGACAAAATTTTCCCGCGTGTAGATGCACACCGCATCCGCCCCGGCCTCGCGTGCGAGCACCGCCTTCTCCTCCGTGCCGACAGTCGCGAGCACCCGCGCCCCGCGCAGCTTCGCGATCTGCGTGAGCAGCAAACCGACCCCGCCCGCACCCGCATGCACGAGCGCCGTATCACCGGTCTGCAACGGAAACGTCGCACCCGCCAAATAGTGTGCCGTCATCCCCTGCAACATCAGCGCGCCCGCCGTCAGCGTGGTGATCCCGGCGGGCAATTTCACCGTATGGGCCGCCGGCGCGAGCGCCTCGCCCGCGTAAGCGCCCACCACCCGCGCGCTCGCCACGCGGTCGCCAACAGAGAACTCCGCCACCCCTGCGCCCACCGCCGTCACGATGCCGGCGGCTTCCAGACCGAGCGTGTGCGGCAACGGCACCGCATAGAGTCCGCTGCGCTGGTAGGTATCGATAAAGTTCACCCCGGCCGCTTCGACGCGCAGCCGCACCTCCCCCGCCCCGGGCGCGGGCACGGCGACAGTGTCCACGCGCAGGGTGTCCACGCCACCGGTTTCATGGATACGGATCGCGAGCATGGCGCAGGGCGGGAGAACTCAGCCGACGATGTTGACGTTACCCTTGTATTTTTGGATCGCGCGAACACCGACGTATTTGTTCTTCAGCGCGTCGATGCCTTGCACCGCCGCCTGCGCGCCCGTAATCGTCGTCATGATACACACGTTGTGGGCGTAGGCCGCCGAGCGGATCGCGTTTTCGTCGCGGCGCGGGATCATCCCAGCCGGCGTGTTGATCACCATCTGGATTTCGCCGTTCTTGATCAGGTCGATCACGTTCGGCCGGCCTTCCTGAATCTTGGCGAGCTTCTTCACTTTCACACCCGCGGCCGCGAGGGTGTCGGCGGTGCCGCTGCTCGAGTAGATCGCAAAACCGAATCCTTCCAGCTTGCGCGCAATCTCGACTACCCCGGCCTTGTCGGCGTCCTTCACCGAGAGGAACACGTTGCCTTTCACCGGGAGCCCGGGCTTCGCGGCCGCCTGCGCCTTCGCAAACGCCACGCCGAGATCGTCGTCGATGCCCATAACTTCGCCGGTCGAGCGCATCTCAGGTCCGAGTGCGATCGTGGAACCGGGAAAGCGCACAAAGGGAAACACGGCTTCCTTCACGCACCAGTGCTTGGGCGTCTGCTCTTTCGTAAAGCCGAGATCCTTGAGCTTCGAACCAGTCATGACTTTCGCCGCGAGTTTCGCGAGCGGCACGCCGATGGCCTTCGCCACAAACGGCACGGTGCGCGACGCGCGGGGGTTCACTTCCAGCACGTAGAGATCGTGGTCCTTGATCGCAAACTGCACGTTCATCAGCCCGATCACCTTGAGCTCGCGCGCGAGTTCGTGAGTCGCCTTGCGCACGGTGGCCAACATCGTCGCGGGCAACGTGTGCGGTGGCATCACCATCGCGGCGTCACCGGAGTGCACGCCCGCAAACTCGATGTGCTCCAGCATCCCGCCGATCACGGACAGCTCGCCGTCGCAAATGCAGTCGACGTCGAGCTCGATCGCATCTTCGAGGAATTTGTCGATCAGCACCGGCTTGTCAGGCATCACATCGAACGCTTGGCGCACGACGGACTTAAATTCGTCTTCGCTGTAAACGATGAACATGCCGCGGCCACCGAGTACGAAGGACGGCCGGAGCAGCACCGGAAAACCGATCTCGTGCGCGGCCTTGAGCGCATCGGTCTCGTTCATCGCCGTGCGATTCGCGGGCGATTTCAACCCGGTCTTTTCAAGGATGGCCGAGAATTGCTTCCGGTCCTCGGCGAGCTCGATGCTCTCGGGCGAGGTGCCGATCACGTTGACGCCATTTTTCTTCAGCGCAGTCGCGAGGTTCAGCGGCGTCTGGCCGCCAAACTGCACAATCACCCCGTCGCACTTTTCCTGCTGATAAATCTCCAACACATCCTCGAGCGTCAGCGGCTCGAAGTAGAGGCGGTCGCTGGTGTCGTAGTCAGTCGAAACCGTCTCGGGATTCGAATTCACCATCACGCTCTCGTAGCCCATTTCGCGGAGCGCGAAGCTCGCGTGCACGCAGCAGTAGTCGAACTCGATGCCTTGGCCGATACGGTTCGGGCCGCCGCCGAGAATCATGATTTTCTTTTTGCCGCTCGGCGCCATGACTTCGTTTTCGTCGCCGTAGCTGGAATAGTAGTACGGAGTGAAGGCCTCGAACTCCGCCGCGCACGTATCCACGAGACGATAGGTCGTGTTGACGCCCCGATTTTTCCGGTCAGCCCGCACGGTCGCGAGGTCGCTCTTGAGAATGTGCGCGAGTTGCGCGTCGGAGAAACCAAACTGTTTCGCGCGGCGCAGCAAATCCGTGTCAATCGGCAATTGGGTGCGCGACGCGCTCGTCGCGGCCGCCGCTGCCGCCAGCGCCTGCTCCATTTCGAAAATCTGGTGCAGCTGCGTCAGGAACCAGCGGTCAATCTTCGTGATCTCGAAAACGCGGTCCACGGAGTAGCCGGCCTTGAACGCGTGGCGGATGAAGTAAACGCGCTCAGCGTTGGGCCGGCCGAGCTTGGCGTTAATAATCTTTTCCTCGACGGGCTCGTCGTGGCCGTGTTTCCCACCGCCACCGAAGCCGCGCGCACCCGTCTCGAGTGAGCGCAGGCACTTCTGCATGGATTCCTTGAAGGTGCGGCCGATGGCCATCGCCTCGCCGACGGACTTCATCGCGGAGGTCAGCGTCGCGTCGGCATCAGGGAATTTCTCGAACGTAAAGCGCGGGATCTTCGTCACGACGTAGTCAATCGTGGGCTCAAAGCTCGCCGGCGTGAGGCGCGTGATGTCGTTGCGAAGCTCGTCGAGCGTGTAGCCGACAGCGAGCTTGGCGGCGATTTTCGCGATGGGGAATCCGGTCGCCTTCGACGCGAGCGCCGAGGAGCGGGAGACGCGCGGGTTCATCTCGATCACGACTTGGCGGCCGGTGTCGGGATCGATGGAGAACTGGATGTTCGAGCCGCCGGTCTCGACGCCGATCTCGCGAATGACGGCGAACGACGCATCGCGCATCGTCTGAAATTCCTTGTCGGAGAGGGTCATCGCCGGGGCCACCGTGATGGAGTCACCGGTGTGCACTCCCATCGGATCAAAATTCTCGATCGAGCAGATGACCACACACTGATCCTTGTGGTCGCGCATGACCTCCATCTCGTATTCCTTCCAGCCGAGGAGACATTCTTCGACGAGCACTTCATGGACGGGCGAGAGGTCGAGACCGTTGGCGCAGATGTGTTCGAATTCTTGCTTGTTGTAAGCGATGCCACCGCCCGAGCCACCGAGCGTAAACGAGGGGCGAATAATCAGCGGGAAGGCTCCGAGAAATTCAGCGGCCTCCCGCGCTTCGGACATCGATTTCACCGTACGCGATTTGGCGACATCGAGACCGATCTTGAGCATGCACTGTTTGAAAATCTCGCGGTCCTCACCCTTGGTAATCGCCTCGGGTTTCGCGCCGATCATCTCCACGCCGTATTTCTGCAAGATACCGGCCTTGTGGAGCTCCATCGAGAGATTGAGCGCGGTCTGGCCTCCGAGCGTCGGCAACAGGGCAGACGGCCGCTCGGCGGCGATGATTTTTTCGACCACCTCGAGCGTGAGCGGTTCGATGTAGGTCGCATCAGCGAACTCCGGATCGGTCATGATCGTGGCCGGATTGGAGTTGATCAGAATGACGCGGTAACCCTCTTCCTTGAGCGCCTTGCACGCTTGGGTGCCGGAATAGTCGAACTCGCACGCTTGGCCGATGACGATCGGACCGGCGCCGATGATGAGGATGGACTTCAGGTCAGTGCGTTTGGGCATGAGCGTAGATTTGGACGAGGGTTGAGAGCGCCGAAACGCGCGGCAAGCGGGAAAGCGGGCCGGCGGGAAATCGTCCCCACATCCCCGGGTGCCTCTCGTCATAGGTACCACGGCTCCGCCCGAGCGGCAGCATCCCAGCCACCGTGCGTGGATAGCGGGAATGCTCCCCGCAGATCGAACGTGTTCACTCGGTAACGCACCCAGCCTTTTTCACCGCGCACAACTACGACTTCTCCGCCGAGTATTACACCGATTCAGGCGGCTCGTTCACCGCCGGCGTCTTCCGCAAGGACATCAAAAATTTCTTCGCCACCGTGAACAAAATCGCCACCGCCACCGATCTCGAATCCATCGGCTTCGACGACGATTACCTCGGCTGGCAACTCACCACCACCGCCAATGTCGGCAACGCCCACATCAACGGCGCCGAGTTTAGCGCCCGCCAATCCCTCAAGAACGTCGGCGGCTGGGCCCGCTACTTTTCGGTCTTCGCCAACGGCACCAAACTGAAACTCGACAGCACCGTGCCCGGCTCCTTCACGCGCTTCCTCCCCCTCACGTTGAACGGGGGCGTCACCTACTCCCGGCGCCCCTTCTCCGTCTCGCTGAACTGGAACGTCCGCGGCGAGCAGAACCAAGGTGTCTCCACCACCCAGGGTGCCAACGCCAGCCTCTACTTCAATCCTGCCGTCGTGATGGATATGAACGCCAGCTACCAAATGACCTCGCGCCTCGCGCTCTTCCTGACCGGCACCAACGTGTTCAACCGCTGGCGCACCTACGCCCGCTACGCCGACGCGACGCCCGACTACGCGCGCCGCAGCCAGACGAATTCCTACGGCTCCATCTGGTCCCTCGGCCTGCGCGGCACGTTCTGATGCGTCGAAGGGTGCGGCCCGAGCTCCGGGCGAGCCGCACCTGCGCGCGTGGCGTGACGCCCCGACGCTCCTTCCGCCCGCGCCCCCGCGAATTCAGGCTTGATAACCTCGCCCCCGCGGCACCCGCTAGAGCGTTCGGTCCTCCCCGCCGTTGTCCTCCCCACCGATGTCCAGCCCACTGCCCTCCCCCACGAGTCACCCCGCGCCTGCCTCTGCTCCCACGCCCGCCCCCGGCGCCCGCCTCGTCTGCCTCGATGCCTATCGCGGCTTTATTATGGTGTGCCTCGCCTTCGGCGGCTTCGGTCTCGCCGCCACTGCGGACCTCCACCTCAAGGTGGCCCCCGACTCCGCGTTCTGGCAGGCTGTTTATGCCCAATGGGAGCACGGCGCCTGGGTCGGTTGCAGGTTCTGGGACCTCATCATGCCCGCTTTCACCTTTATGGTCGGCCTGGCGATGGCCTACTCCTACGTACGCCGTCAACGCGAAGGCCACACCACGGCGCAGATGTTTCGCCACGCCTGCGTGCGCGCCCTCCTCCTCATCGCGCTCGCCGTCTTCCTCACCACTGGCACCGGCAAAGAAACGCAGTGGATCTTCACCAACGTCCTCGCGCAAATCGGCCTCGGCTACCCGCTCCTCTTCCTGTGCTGGAATCGCGGATACCGCGTGCAGGCCCTCGCTGCCGCCGCCGCCCTCGGCCTCACTTGGCTCGCCTTTGTCCTCCACGGCGGCAGCACCGCACCCGGTGCCGGCGTCACCGCCGCGTGGTCTGCCCAACACGAGGCGCACCTCGCCGCCGCGTGGCACAAAAATGCCAACGTCTTCCACGCCTTCGACGTCTGGTTCCTCAACCTCTTCCCGCGCGCGTCGCCCTTCGTCTTCAACGTCGGCGGCTACCAAACGCTCAACTTCATCCCCAACCTCGCCACCATGATCTTCGGCCTCATGGCCGGTGAATGGCTGCGCGGCGCCGGCGAGCCCGCCCGCAAACTCCGCGGCCTCCTCCTCACCGGGATCGCCGGCCTCGTCGCTGGCTACGGCCTGGACGCCCTCGGACTTATCCCCGCCGTCAAACGCATCTGGACGCCGTCCTTCGGCCTGCTCTCCACCGGCTGGTGCCTGCTCATGCTCGCCGCATTTTACGGGATGACCGAGCTCCGCGGCTGGACGCGCTGGACGCAATTCTTCGTCATCGCCGGCGCCAACTCCATCGCGCTCTACTGCCTCAGCCAGCTGCTCAAGCCTTGGACCGCCGCCCTCTGGCGCTCGCACCTCGGACAAAATGTCTTTTTCCTCGCCGGACCGCTCTGGGAGCCCTCCCTCCGCGGCCTCGCCGTCGGCCTCACCTTCTGGCTCGTCTGCTGGTGGCTGTGGCGCCGCAAAATTTTCCTCCGCCTCTGACCACGCCATGCGCCCACTCACACTCATCACCGCGCTCGCCTTGCTCACCGCGCCCGCCGCTCTCCCCGCCGCCGAACGCGCGCCTTTGGCCACCGCCCTCACCTTCCACGCATCCTTCGATACCACCGCTGACGCCGATTTCGCGCGCGGCGAACGCCGCGTCTTCACTGCCGTCGACAGCGGCAAACGCTCCACGGCCACACCCGGACTCCCCTCCGCAGAATTCGCCCGCCTCGTCCCCGCCGCCGGTCGCCACGGCGGCGCCCTCGAGTTTCGCGGCCAGACCAAACAACAGGTTTTCTATCGCGGCCCCGAAAATCTCGGCTACCGCGCCGGCCCTTGGGCCGGCAGCGTTTCCCTCTGGCTAAAACTCGACCCCGACCTCGACCTCACCCCCGGCTACTGCGATCCCTTCCAGTTCGTCGGTCAAAAATGGTCCGAAGGCGCCCTCTTCGTCGAGTTCACCAAAGACCACCAGCCGCGCCATTTTCGCTACGGCATTTTTCCCGTCACGAAATTCTGGAATCCCGCCAACAAGAAACTCGAGGAGATGACCGACGCCGAACGTCCGATGGTTTTTGTCCGCCGCCCCGTTTTCTCCCGCGACCGCTGGACCCACGTCCTCATCACTTTCGCCAATCTCAACTCCGGTCTACCCGACGCCCGCGGCACCCTCTACCTCGCTGGCGAGCACGTCGGCACGGCCGACGGCTGGAACCACACGTTCAACTGGGACTCCGCCCAAAGCGCCCTCACCCTCGGCCTCAACTACACCGGCTTCATCGACGACCTCGCCGTCTTCAACCGCGAACTCACCGCCACCGAGGCCCGCACCGTTTTCGCTTTGCCCCGCGGCATCGCCGACCTTCACTCCACATCCCCATGAAACTCCCCCGTCTCCTCGCCCTGCTCACCGCCGCGCTCGCCCTCACGGCGTTCTCCGGCACGACCACCGCGGCCACGCCCGCACTTCCCGCGGGCTGGATCTCGCTCTTCAACGGCCGCGACCTCACCGGGTGGAAAACGCCCATCGGCGACAACGGCCACTGGAAAGTCCTCAACGGCGTCATCGACTACGACGCCCGCTCCGAAGCGCCCGGCGACAAAAATCTCTGGTCCGAAAAATCCTACCGCGACTTCACCCTCCGCCTCGACTGGCGCATCAAAGAGACCACGGGCCTCTACCCCATCCCCACCGTCCTCGCCGACGGCACCCACAAAAAAGGCCCCGACGGCAAAGACCTCGTCACGCCCACGCCCAACGCCGACTCCGGCATTTACCTGCGCGGTACCAGCAAGGCCCAGCTCAACATCTGGTGCTGGCCCATCGGCTCCGGCGAAGTGTACGGCTACCGCATGGACACCAAAATGCCGCCCTCCGTCCGCGCCGGCGTCACCCCGAAAGTCCGCGCCGACAAACCCGTCGGCGAATGGAACACCTTTGAAATCACCCTCCGCGGCGAACGTCTCACCGTCATCCTCAACGGAAAAACCGTGATCGAAAACGCGGAGCTCCCAGGTCTCCCCGCGACCGGCCCGCTCGCCTTCCAACACCACGGCAGCTGGAAAGACGGTAAATACAGCCCCGCCTCCAGCCTCGTCCAATTCCGCAACGTCTCCATCAAAGAGCTGTGAGGGTTTGACCAACGGGCGGCTGTAGCCGCCCTCAGCCCCCCTCGCTCCCCGCTCGCTTTCCTTTCCCCAATGAATCCCACCCCCACCCAATCCACCCTCAAGCTCCAGCTCAGCGTCTTCATGTTCCTCCAGTATTTCATCTGGGGCGCATGGTATGTGAGCATGGGCACGTATCTCTTCAGCACGCTGAAATTCGACGGTGGCCAAATCGGCCTCGCGTACGGCGCGTTCGCCATCGGCGCCATGATCTCGCCCTTCCTCGTCGGCCTGATCGCGGATCGCTTCTTCGCGTCGGAGAAATTACTCGCCGTGCTGGGCATTCTCGGCGGCGTCGTCCTGTGCCTGCTCCCGCGGTGCACGACGTTCGCGTCGTTCTACCCGATGCTGATTCTCTACTGCGCGCTCTATGTGCCGACCCTCGCACTGGGGAACTCGCTTTCGCTCACCCACCTCGCCAACGCCAAGGTGGATTTCCCGCGCGTGAAGATGCTCTCCGCCGTCGGCTGGATCGCCGGACTCTTCGGCCTGCAGCTGATCGCCAGCGCCGAGTCGCCCACGCAGTTCTACATCGCGGGCGGCGCCTCAATCGTGTTCGGCCTCTACTCGCTGGTCTTGCCGCACACGCCACCCAAGAAGACCGGTGCCAACGTGAGCCTCGCCGAGATCCTCGGGCTCGACGCCCTCGCGCTGCTCAAGAAACCGTCGTTCGCGATCTTCATCGCGTGCATGTTTCTGATCTGCATCCCCCTCTATTTCTACTTTGTAAACCTCGGCGTGTATCTCACACAGCTGAAGTGGGAAGGCATGCTGGTGAAGACCTCGCTCGCGCAGGTGTCCGATGTCATTTGTTTTCTGCTCCTGCCGGTTTTCCTCAGCAAGTTTGGCTACAAGACCACCATCTTCATCGGGATCGCGTGCTGGGTGCTGCGCTATTTCGCGCTCGGCTTCAGTGCCGATGGTGGCGCGACCCAGACTGCGCTCATCTTCACGGCGATTTTGCTGCACGGTGCGTGCTACGATTTCCTCTTCATCGCCGGCCAGCTCTATGTCGACGAAGCCGCCAACGAGCGCAGCCGCGGCGCGGCGCAGGGCTTCATCGCCTTCATCCTCTGGGGCGTCGGCGCCTTTGTCGGCACGCTCCTCGCCGGACAAGTCCTCGCGAAGCACGCGCTCGCCGCGCCAGTCAACGGCCTCGCGCACGACTGGAGGGCCATTTGGCTCACGCCCGCTTGGGGAGCCCTCGCGGTGCTCGTGATCTTTTTAATCTTCTTCCGCAACCCGTCGAAGCCCACCGCCTCGCCCTCGGCCTGAAATCGGCCCGCCGCCACCGGCTCTTCAATCCAGAAAGGCCGTTGCAACGGGGCGAGCGCGGAGCGCGCAGCGACGAAAAGCATCCGCCCGGCGCGACGGATATCAACCGCCACGCCGGTTAGCCCACGTACATGGCTTCCCGCCGGAGCGCGTCGCCCCACACGACTCCGTCTTGCGTGGCGCTTCCATCCCCAAAGATGCTCGCTGCGCCCCACCAGCCACCGACGGTGAACACCATCGGTATGTTCACTCGTAAGACCACCTGCGGAACCACGGGTCCTTCGTCGCCTTTTGGAACGACTGCACTTTTTCGAGTAATTCGCCTTTCAGCCGTTGCTGCTCCGGCACCTCGGCGAGGTTCACGACTTCGTCGGGATCGCGTTCGAGATCGTAGAGCTCGAAGCGCGGCCGGTGCAGAAACTGCGCGATCGGCCGACGCCCGAGCATCCGCCCGCCCGCTGCGTTCGCGCTGATCCACGTGGGCGACTTGATCAGATCGAGCGCCGACGGAAACGTCAGCTCGCTGGCCAGATTCACAATCAACTTGTGCCGCCGCGTGCGCACCACGCGCATCGGATAATACATCGTGACCTCGTGCAGCGTGTGCGAGGCATAGATCGTCTCCCACCCCACCATCGGCTCGCCATCGAGCCCCGCCCGAAACGAACGCCCGTCAAACTCTGCGCCGCCCGCCGCCGCGCCCGCGACGTCGAGGAGCGTCGGTGCCAAGTCCGCCCACGTGATCATGGCCGGTTGCGTCGCGCCCGGATGTTTCCGTCCGGGACTGCGCACGAGGCAGGGCAGCCGCATCCCCGGATCGTAGAGCGTCGTCTTCGCCCCGGGAAAGGCCGCGCCGTTATCCGAGAGGTAAACGATGAGCGTCGATTCGTAGCGGCCCGCCGCTTTCAGAATGCCCAGCAAATGTCCCACCCCTTGATCGAGTCGCGAAACCGCCTGGTAGTATTCGGCCAATTCCGCGCGGCAGGCGGGCGTGTCGGGCAGATACGAGGGCACCCGCACGTCCTCCGGCCGATAAATCACGGGCACAATTTCCGGATAACCCGCCGGCCGATTCCCGAAGCGGTTGGGATTCGGAAAAGTATCGAACGTGGGCTTGCCGTCCGGCAGCACCGCGTTGGCGCGATGCGGATCGTCGCTGGCGAAATAGAGAAAGAACGGCCGGTCATCCTGCGCCTCGATCACGCCGCGCGACTGCTCCGCCATCTCGACCGGACTGCGGCCAATCGTCGCGGGGTCGTTGGCCGCGCCACCAGAGAGCACCGTCTGAAACGCATAGACGGCCTCGGGGCCGACGTGAAATTTCCCGATCCGCGCCGTGCGGTAGCCAGCCGCCGCGAGCAGTACCGGCAGGCTCTTCACGTGGTCGAACGACTGGAAATGGTGGTCGTCATGCTGCAGGCCATACATGCCGTTGCGATGGTTCTGCTGGCCCGAGAGGATCACCGAACGCGACGGACTGCAGCTCGCCGTGGTGCAAAACGCGTGAGTGAACCGCGTGCCATCCGCCGCCAGCGCGTCGAGGTGGGGCGTCTTGATCACCGGGTTGCCGTAGCAGCCGAGCGCATCGCGACCGTGATCGTCAGCGACGATCAGTACAATATTGGGTCGCGCCGCCACCGCCGCCGCAGCGCGCCACCCGCCGACCGCCGCGAGGAGTACCCACAACGAAAAAACATTCCGGCACGCCGTAAAGGTTCGGGTCATTTGACTTTCATTTCACCCGCCATCCGCAGCAGCAAGTCGGTAATTTTCGTCGCGGCATCGCTCTCGAGCACGTTCGTGCCGAGCCACGTTTCGTAGCCGCCGAGGCGATGCTGTGCAGCGGCCGGCAGATAGCCGTAGGCGCCGTCGGCGAGCGAGAGCGTGAATGCCTTGGCAAACGGCGCCCGCGCTTTCAGGTCGAGCCCCATTTCCGCAAACGTCTCAGCGTGACGTTGATTGATTCAGGTAACCTCGCATTCCGAGCAATCGACGATCCCGAGCATATCTGCCGGGACGTGACAAACGTCGGGCGCTGGGAAGATGGAGATGTTGAAGTAAGTCTTACGGTCCTTGACGAGTTACCCGACGTCATGGGTTTGGTGCGCCAGTCTCTGGATAAACAACGTGGCGCCCCCTCGGAAGAAAACCTCACTTTTAAGCTCTAGGAAATCCCCTGCCCCGCTACCGTCTGCCCCGGCCCCACCCCGAAATCCAACTTCACCTTCCCCGCCTTTTCATCGAGCACGAGCTTCGCCGTATAAGCCTTACCTGACTTCGCCGAGACCAGCCCCGCCACGTCGATCGGTGCGCCGTCTTTCCAGCCCTGTAACACCAGCACGTAGTCCTCGGCCGCGAACGTTTTTCCAAACGCGTTTTTCCACAGCTTCACCCCCGGCCAGCCCGGCGCTTCAAACCACCCGCCACCGTCCAGCAGCAGCTTCCCTGACTTCGGGCACTTGACGCCTTTCACCTTCGTCGGCTCCGGCGTGAAGATCACGAGCTTCTTCGTCCCTTCGTCGATCACGAGGTCGGCCGCGTAGTCGCGGTTGCCCGTCGCCGACTTCAGGCCCGTCGCGTGAAACGGCTTCTTCGCGAGCACACTCTCCAGCAGCGCAACAAACTCCGCCGCGCTCCACGCCTTCCCAAACGCGCTCTTCCATAACCGCACGCCCGGCCAGCCCGCCGCCTCGAAAAACGGCCCGCGGTCCAGCAACGCTTCTTGCGACTTCGGGCAAATCGCGTCGATCACCAGCGTGCCCGCCGTCACCGGAATAACCGGCTCGTTGATCCCCGCCCGCGTGCTCCCTTTGATGAACCCTTCCTTCATGCTCACGACGCTCGCGAGGAGTGCATCCAAAAATTCAGGACGCGTCATCGCCGTCGTATTGCGCTCCATTTTTTTTAAGATCAGCTCCCACTCGCCCGTGAGTTTCGCCGAGAGCATGTTCGGGGCGCGGGTCGCCAATTCGCGACACAAGAGCCGCCCGTTTTCCGTCGAGAGGAGCTTCGACTTCTCCCGTACCACAAATCCGCGCAGCAAAATCTTCTCGATGATGTTCGCGCGCGTCGCCGCCGTGCCGATGCCTTTGTCCTTCATCACCGCGACCATCGCCTCGCGCTGCTCCTCCGGGGTGTCGTCGTCAAAGGTCTCGCCGGCATACTTCATCGCATCGAGCAAGGTCGCGTCCGTGAAATGCTCCGGCGGCTTCGTCGTCAGTTCCTTCAACGTCACCGCCGCCAAAATCTGCTTCGCCGCAATCGGCGGCAGCGCCACCGTCGCCTTCGCGTCGCGTTTCACCCAACGGTTGAACCCCGCAAAATCGCTCTGCTCGCGCGTCGCCTTAAACACCGCCGGCGCATACGGACCCACCCCGCCTTCCTGCGTGTAGCGCCGCGTGACGCCCTTGTATTTCGCCGCCTCATCCAGCGCCATCAACGTCGTCTGCACCACCGTCAGGTAGGCAAA